>DASTSI010000024.1:0-3927 GCA_035760745.1 Nitrospira sp.
TCGAACAGCTTGCAAAGCGATGGGGCGCCGCGTTCGTTTCGATCTGACTGCTCCCGAGGCCGTCGGTCGCGATTTGCAGGATCAATAATTCTCGACGCGTTGGTCTGACGAGAGGTCATTCGCCCCCACAACCGCGAGCTCCCCCTCCAGCTGATGAGCGGCAAGATCCACATGGGCGCCGATCTGAGCTGGGGCACATGCGGAGTCGAGCAATTCGAGCGCGGCACGAAGATGTTTGGCCGCTTCCGCCAGTATCTCGCGGCGATCCAGTCCTGAGTAGTCCATCTCACCTCGCTACCGTAGATTTTCGTCGGCCTTGTCCCAGCGAGACCGCTACGCCGCAACACAATTCAGAACTGAATTGGAACGATTTTCGAGCCGACCTTGAGTTCATAGGACACGCGTCGATCAGCAGCGATTCGAATTGCTTTTTGCGCACCCGTATAGAGTCTGCCGCCTGGCAGATCTTTGCAGATTTTCATCGCAGCATCGCAGGCCTTCCCACCCTCCAGTTCGACGCTGACATTTCCATCATTGGTCAGGATCAGTCGCTCGCCGGAGCGCGCCGCACTCACATGAGGCTTCGGGTCGGGAGGACGGACGATGACCAGCATGTCATACCCAACAAGCACCTTCAGTCCGGACGCCTCGGATTGCAGCTGACCTACTACTGGCTTCACCGTCACACGATAAATGCGCTCGCGAGAGCTGCTTTCGATCGATGCGATCCTGAGGAGCCTTCGCTGGCCAGCCTCGAGGACCATTCGCGCAGGGGATACGAGTAGCCCGAGCTTTTCCGGATCAGGGTCCGTTCGGGCAGACTCAGCGGAGGTGCCCGCCGCGATGATCTCGCGGGGCTCAACTGACACGAACACTTGTTCGGGGCCGCTGTTCACAATTTCCACGTCCGATCGGCGATGCTCGCCCGGCGAGAGTTCGACGACAAGCTGAGAGACGAGCAGCTCCGCATGTGCCTCGTCGAGCGGTTGGAGCAGTGTCGCAAACCCGAGCGCTGCGGCCAGCGGCGTTATGCGGAACCTCGCTATTGACACAGAACCCTCCCTACCGACGCGTAGTCGATCTTGCCTGCGAGACCAGCAAGCATCACCTTGCACTTACCTCCACCCGCCGTTTGGAAGGACAAGACGTCGTCGCCCGATGTCTCGATCTGGAAATATCCATCCGCATCGGACTGGCCGATGCCTCTGCGGGAAGTGACCATGGCGTCTGCAATCGCCTTTCCGTCTGTTCCGACGGCCCGACCAAATATCGTGAGCAGATGCTCAACGTGCCAGCGGACGTGCTGGACGTTGCCGGGATAGAGCGTGAATTGGCGGGCAGCCGTGTCGAACCAGACCGAAGCTGCGTTTACGGGTCGAAGCCGAAGCGAATACGAATGATATGGCTCTAGAAACAGTGGAACTCGGCGGCCTGCCCTGACCCGGCCCCGCGATTGGCCATCGACAAGGATATCGAACTGCGAACCGTCGGCGACGCCATCCACCGACACAATCACCGCACTTTGCGCCAAGTTGCGCCCGCCGATCACCGCATCGTTCCGATTGAGTACGGCTCCGGTCTGCAGAGTGAGTCCATATTGCGTTCGATTGGTCCCCTCGAAGTCATGCGAGACCTCGCCTCGAGCACTCCCGAAGCGACTGTGGACCATTGCCTCCGCATGGCCTGCCGTCGCCTCCATTTCCCGTGTGACCCCGCCCGCCAACGAGAGATCGGTGCCATCTTCATCGGAATATGAGAAATGAGCAGTGGTATCGCCGACCGCTCGACTGGACGCAGACTCACCGTTTTTGGAGACACCGCGGCGTCCGAGGCTGCTCGAAACAGAATAGGCGCCTCTGTTGAAGAACATTGTCACGCCGACATAGCCGGCCTTCGCTTTCGACGTGACCTGGGCGTCAGCGTGCAGGGCGATCTGCAGCCCGTTGGAATTCACGACCGGCCAGTTGAGGTTGGGCCCGATGCTATAATCGAGCGGTATGCCCTTGTCCTTTCGAAGGGACCCGATCACTTCGACGTAAGCTGCCCCGAACCGATAACCGATACTCCCGCTCGCCTGCGTGAAAGAGCTCTCGCCGATCTGCCTCCCATCAATATCAACAATTTCAAATGTCGAGGCATAGTTCGGAAGCGGAAGCAGCGGACCTCCGTCCCGGCTCCAGATCCGGCGGAGATCCAGATTGGCGTTGAGAGAGCCATACTGGCCAGACGCGATCTGCAGAAGCGCGCCGGCATCGCCTTTTGACGACGCCAGGGCAGCGGCCCGGACCCTGACGAGCGGCGTGATCAGCCATGCTCCGGCCTCTACCATGGGCTTGCCCGTCGTTCCGACGAGCGACAAATCGACTGCGACATTTTGCGTCAACCGGCGAGCAGTCCCGAACTGGTAGAAGAGATCGTCCGACAGGCTCACCGCGCGACCGGGACGGGTGTTCGCAAGCTTTCCGCCGTAGGCGAAGTAGATTGGCTCGCCCAGCGGCGCTATTTGGACGTTCTTCGCGAAGAAGCGCCGCTCCTCCGTAACCGCGCCGTTCGCGTCATGGATCCTGAGCAACAGGGAATAGGACCCGTCGGGCAGCGTCGACGTGTCGAGTACATTGTTTCCGGCATCATACGAGCCTGATGTGAGGAGGCGCCCATCGACAAGGATATCAACGCGCGAGGGTTGCGCGAGGAAAACGACCAATGGCGTCCCACGAAGGGTGTCGCGATCGGTCCGGGTGTCGAACTGAGTGGTGACACCGAGGCCAACGATCCTCCGCGGACCGGTGAGGTCCAGTCCCGGCGCCCAGAAAAGGCCCGCCGAATAGCGAAGCCCCGCACGATCGATCTCACCGACAGCGGTGTCCATGATGAAGCCGAACTTCGAGGCATAGGAGCTGTCTGAGCGAATTCGGGCGTTCCGGAAGCCAAGAATCGTCTGATTCTGGACGTTGTAGACTGGCGACGTGTCGCTTGACCCCGACAGTGCGACACCCGTCGAGCTGGTCAGAGACAGTGGGGCGGTAGGCTTCGGAAGATAAAGACTCGTGCTCGGCCGAATGAGCTCAAGGAACTTGGGATTGACGAACAGATCGACGCGGAAATGATCCTCGTCGAAGATGATCCCGGCGATTGAAGGCGACAGTGATCCGCAACCCTGACGATTTCGATTGGCACAGGCGACTGCGGCGTTGGACGGAAGCTCGCTCGCGAATGCCGCGGAGAGTTCGGCCGATGGCATGATGTTCGGAATGAGAGTGATGATTCGAGCCGGGTCCTTGAACCGGACAGAGCCTGGCCGGGCGACCACCATCGCCTCGCCCACTTTGTGATCCCCGAAGTAGACATCGACGAGCAACTCATGCTCGAGCGTCAGCTCCGCGAAGCCGGGCGGCACGCCGATCGCATTGATCGTGGTAATCACTCCATGCTCGGCGGCAGAAGCCAGCGTCGGAAACATGGTTAACGCCGTAAGGCAGAGTGAGGGAGAGAGACGAGCCACGCCGGTAACCAGTCATTCCGGAGCGACTAGGAGCGTGAGCGTGCCCGTGTAGGTGCCGCTAGTCGCTGATGCGAGCGCCGCGGACCGCAGGATCACGATGAGGCTCGCGGTGGTGGCGGGCCCTTTCGAGCAATCATTAACGGCGTTGCTGGAGGAACTGTGAAGGCCCGTCATCGGCTGGTTCGCGAGCAACTGCTGCCCCGAGCTTTGCCCCGGGGTGTCGCTCCACTGAACCTCGAACGGCAAGACTGCGCTTCCCGAGCTTAGTACAAAGGCGCCGCCCGAACCGGACCCGCTTGCAGTGATTCTGTAATTGTTCGCAGGCGGACTTTTGGCCGAGAGACAGACGCTCTCGCTCAGGATCGAATCGGTCCCGAAGCTCGTAATAGAGCCGAACGCCAGGTCGGACAGACCGCTGACCCTCA
>DASTSI010000025.1:0-19968 GCA_035760745.1 Nitrospira sp.
ATTGTGCATGACGATACAAGCCGGCGCCGCTTCCTGAGTCAGGCTGTCATGGGATTCGGCCTGTTGTTCGGCATCGGGACGCTGGGGTTCCGCTTCGTGCAGTTCCTGATTCCGACGAAGAAAGACAGGCAGATGCAGTCCGTCCTGATCGGGTCGGAGTCCCGCATTCCAGCCGACGAGGCGCTTCCCATGGACGTTGAAGGCCAGAAGATTTTGGTGCTCCGGACGGACGAAGGGGTCGCGGCATTCTCGCGCCGCTGTACGGATCTCGGCTGCCTGGTCTCTTGGAACAAGCAGCGCCGGCAATTCATCTGCCCTTGCCATCAAGGCACGTTCGACAAGCAGGGCCGAAACGTCGGCGGACCTCCGCCGCGTCCGCTGGACCGGTTGGAGATTATCAGGCGGGGCGATCAACTGTACGTGAACATCCAAATAACGTAGCTGCAGACGCTGTGAACTCTCTGAGGAGCCGCGGGTCGCGAGACCCCGTGAATGCTCCGAGATGTCAGACCTGAAGAGCGGACAGAGAGCAGTGGGGGACCGATGAGCATGCCAATCGCCGAGGCGGAAACCAGGGCCGGCCGGAAAAGCTGGATCGATGTGATTCAAAAGGATCTGCCGGAGCATCTGGAGTGGTGGCCGTACACGCTCGGCGCCATTCCGCTGACGCTGTTCGGCCTCCTGATCACGACCGGGCTGCTCCTCACCTTCTATTACGTGCCGTCTCCGGAGAAGGCCTACGAGAGCGTCGATCACATCACCCACGAAGTCTATCTCGGCTGGTTCGTGCGCGGACTGCACAAGACGTCGGTCGATCTCATGATCCTGTTCCTAATGTTCCACGTGATCCGCGTGTTTCTCACCAGGGCCTACCGCGACTCGGGAGAGATGAAATGGGTGAGCGGCTCCATCGTCTTGTTCGTCACCCTCGCGATGGCATTCACCGGCTACTCGCTGGTGTACGACAATGTCTCATATTGGGGCATGACGGTCGTGACGAACATGATGGGGACCCTGCCGGTCGTCGGTCGGCCGTTGCTGACTCTGCTGCGCGGCGGGGAGGACGTCTCGGGCGTCACGCTCCTCCGACTCTACGATCTGCATACAAAGCTGCTGCCCTTGGTACTCGGCGGGCTGGTGTTGGGCCACGTGCTGCTCGTACGGTTGATTGGATTCGCAGAAGTCGAGGGCAGCCGGGGATTCCATGCATTTTATCCGGAGCACACGATGAAAATGGGCGCGATTGCGCTCGGGCTGCTCCTGTTCATCGTGGATCTCGTGATGATTTTCCCGCCCCTGCTCGGGATCCCGGCCAATCCGCAGGAAGTGGCCTCCGACGTGTCGCCGCCCTGGTACTTCTCGACGCCGTACATGTGGATCTCGCTCTTGCCGGGGCCGCTTGCGCTCTGGACGCTGATGGGAGCCGCCGCGCTTTTCGTCACCTACCCGTTCGCCGATCGTGAGCTGGCCCGTCGCGGGTGGCCGATGACCTGGGTCAACGCCGTCCTGGCTGCCGGCGCCGTCATCGTAACCGTGCTGCTGATGTACTTGGATACGAGAATGTAAGGCAACGAGTCGCGAGAGCCGGCCGCCGACCAACGGCGTCAGGCCAGGCTCAAGGAGTACGACATGTCGCACGAGGAACGGGTTGATCACGGAGTTCGGCCGGGGAACGGAAGCATGAACTTTACGCGCTACATGATCGGTGGGCTGTCGCTCATTCTGTTTCTGGCATTGACGGGCGTCGGCTATGTGCAAGTCGAAGAGCGGCGCGGCGGCGGCATCCGGCCCTTCGTTTCTGCGGAAAACAAGAAGTGCATCGAATGTCATCAGGCGAAGGACGTCGGAGTGGGCGGCATCAACGATTGGAAGACGAGTCGGCACGCCCCGAAAGGAATCGGTTGCGTCGAGTGTCACCGCGCCGAGGCAGGCGAGGCGGATGCCTATGCGCATGAAGGGTTTCTCATTTCCACGCTCGTGACGCCGAAGGACTGCATGCGGTGCCATGACAAAGAGGCGCAACAGTTCGGCCGGTCGCATCACGCCAAGGCCGCCCAATTCACGGGATCGCTGGACAATTTCCTGGGCAACGTGGTCGAAGGGCCCGAAGTGGGGACGACCGGTTGCGCGGGCTGTCACGGCAGTGTGGTCAAAGTCATGGAGAACGGGAAATTGCATCCCGCCACCTGGCCGAACAGCGGGATCGGGCGGGTCAATCCCGACGGCTCGAAAGGGACCTGCGCCGCGTGCCATGCGCGCCATAGTTTTTCGATCGCGCAGGCCAGGCAGCCGGAAAGCTGCGGCCGCTGTCACATGGGCCCCGATCATCCGCAGATCGAGGCCTATCTCGAGAGCAAGCATGGAGTGCTCTACACGGCTAGCAAAGACAAGATGAAGTTGGCCGACGCGTCAGAGAAATGGCGGCCGGGTAAAGATTACCTCTACCCGACCTGCGCGACCTGCCATATGAGCGCAACCGGCACGCAGGACGTGACCCACGATGTAGGGGACCGCATCAGTTGGACGCTGAGGCCAGTCATTTCAACGAGGCTGGAGAATCATGAAGATCGGCGCAAAGCCATGGCGCAAGTCTGCGCGTCCTGCCACAGCGGGGAGGTCGTGGAGCGATTTTTCACACAGATGGACAGCGGCATCAACCTGTATAACGAGAAGTTCGGCAAACCGGCGAAGGCCGCCATGGACCGGCTACATGCGCTGGGGAAGATCACGCCGACCCCGTTCGACGAGGAAATCGAGTGGGTGTTCTACGAACTCTGGCATCACGAAGGCCGGCGCGCGAGGCACGGGCTGTCCAAAATGGCGCCCGACTATGTCCATTGGCAGGGTTTCTATGAAGTCGCCAAACATTTCTACACCAAGTTCCTGCCCAAGGTCCGGGAACTGTCGCCGCAAGTCGCCAAGGACATTCTCGCGCAAGAGACGCATCGTTGGGCGGAGAAGGGGCTGACGAAGGAGGAGATCGCCCAGATGCTGGAGTTCTATGACAAGGAAATGCAGGGGAAGCGCGGCGGCAGCTGAACGGGAATCCCGCAATCGCATCAGCGGGCTTTGCGCCGTGCGTCGGCCGACCGCTTACCTGATCGGCACGCGCTCAGACCGCCTTGTGCAGGTGGTCCCAGAACAGTTCGAAAAACCTGGTGTAGAGATTGATGCCCAGGAACGTCACGCCGAACCCTTTGGTGATGTCGTTGTCGTGCCTCAAGCCGTGGTAGATCGCCCAGCCCGCCGCCGCGCCGAACAGGATCGACCAGTGGAACAGCTCGATCTGCTTCGCATGTTCCCAGGCCTGCATGCCGCCGTAGTTGCCGAAAATCGACATGATCCAGAGGGCGATGAACAGATAGAGCAATCCCATCACCAGCGTGCTCCGGTAGAAACGTTGCGCGATCGGGTGGGCCTCCATGGCGAGCGCCACGGCCGTCAAGAGCGCGCCGAAGACCACGAAGCGCAGCGGATAATTCATGCCCAGATAGTAGGCGCCCCACCCGGAGAGGTACCCGGTTTCCGTTCCCATCCAGCCCCCGAGCGAGGCGAGCGAAAAGACCCAGATCAGATTCGACGTGAGTGCCACGCCGAGCGTGGCGTACACGAGGAACGAGAGCAGCAGCAAAAGCGAAGAGTGGCCGCTGCCCTGGTCCACCGCGATGCCGAGGTGGGCCACCGCTCCCGCCGTCGCGAGCACGCCCAGGAAGAAGATCGCCTCGTTACGATAGACCTTGTCCGGTGCTTCCGCTCGCCGGTGGAGCCCCCAGCGGTAGAGACCTGCGGCGGCCAGGCCGAGCACCGCGCATTTGGCGAGCGCGGGCGCTTCGAGCAGGACCGCCAGGAGCTCTCGCAGCATCTGATCGGACAAGGCGGCGCTGATCGACGAGACGATCGAAAAGAGCGCGATCCAGAACGAATATTTTGCGAGCTTGCGCCAGTCGAAGTACTGAACCTCGATGGTGGCGGCCAGCGCGGCAGCCTGAGCGTCGGGAATCAGTTGGTCGCGCTTCCACTGCTCGATCACGTTCCGGACCACCATGGCCTGCTTGCGGGGAAGTTTCACGGCGACCTCGTGGAGGTGAGAAGCGGCCGGACTCCATGGTGGGAAGGAGCCGACGGCGGCAAGAAAATCGGCACAGGCTACTCAACGGACGCGTAGCCTGTCAACGGCCGGGGACACGCGGCACGGGCCATCATCTGTCCACTTGAGGCCTCGGCATGGCTTGCGTTATTCTCGCGTCACCCGCCAGGAGGGAGTCCATGCCGAAACGAGTCCGCACGGGTCTGGTACGAGCTGACATTCTCGACCGTTATATTGAGAGACTTAAACGAAGGCTTGAAAAGATCCAGCCGTTTCTCTCGCGCAAGCGCACGAACCTTTCACTGGAAGAGTTCGACGAGATGGCGGAAGAGCTGATCAGCCAGGTCTTCGGAGCGGCATCGGATGAAGTCGAGGCCTACCTTTATGCCAAGACGGCCGAATCGGCCCTGGTGCCCGAAGAAGCGCAGGAAGCTGGGACGCACGACACGGAGCGAGAGAGTCTTCACCAGCGCCGGCAGGTACTGGAGAGCTGCCTGGCGGATTTGACGATGCGCCGGAGGCTGCTCGCGACTCGCGAGGGCTTGAACGGCAAGGGCGTGCTCAAGTCGCAAGTGGCCCGGTTCATGTCGCGGGACGTCCGAAGCATTCACCGGGCCGCGACGATCAAAGAGGCCGGCGCTCTGCTCCAGAAGTACAAGGTCGGATCGTTGATTGTGGACGACGGATCACGCTACATCGGCATCGTGACCGACTCCGACCTGAGCCGGAAGGCCGTCGCCAAAGGTCTCGACCCGAACACGACGACCGTCACGTCCTGCATGAGCAAATCCCTCGTCACGATCGAGGAGGACGAGCCGATGTCCGAGGCGATGCTCCTGATGAAGAAGCACGGCATCCGCCATTTGCCCGTCACGGCGGACCGGACGGTCATCGGCGTGCTCTCGGTCTCGGACGTGCTCCGGGCATTCACGGACAAGGAGTCGTCGTAGCGCGTGCGACGAATGATGTTCGGTGCCGAGGAATTTCCCAAACCGCGTCGCTGGCCCACTGGTCATCTGGCTCGCATTCCTCCTCGCGATCCTGCTTCCCGAACCTGCGCATGCCAGCGGTGAATTTTCCCCGTCGTCGGTGGCGAAGGGCGTTCTCTTGGTCGCGAGTCCTTCGCTCGGCGATCCCAATTTCCGCGAAGCCGTGGTGTTGATCCTGGAACATGGACCGGACGGAACCATGGGCGTGATTGTGAACCGCTCCACCAAGCTGCTGCTCTCGGATCTGCTGCCGGATGTCGCGGCATTGAAGGGAACAGGCTACCGCCTGTTCGCGGGCGGGCCGGTCCAGCGAACGAGACTGCTGATGTTGTTCCGGCTGATGGAGCCGGCGGCCGGCATGCAGTCGGTCTTCGACGGCGTCTATGCGGGCGGGTCGGCCGAGCTGCTGGAGCGCGTGATCAGACAACCAAACCCCACCGAAGCATTCCGGGCCTATGCCGGCTACGCCGGATGGGGGCCGAGGCAGCTTGAGCGTGAAATGCGCCAAGGGGCATGGGCCGTGCTGCCTCCTGATGCCTCCAGCCTCTTCGACGCCGACCCCACCCTGGTCTGGCCCGACAGCATCGCACGCCTTCAGACACCCCGAGTCATCTCAGAATAGACCAGACAAAGCGGGCGCCGGTCCCCGCCACCCGACGGGTACGGCAAAGACCGCCGGCGCAAGCAGTTTCGCCTCTCGCGCAAGCGGGATGTACCGTTCCATTGTTTCAGAATCGAGAGCGCCAGGCCGGTCCAGCCCCATCACGTGGACCGCTTCGTCGAGAGGTAGGTCCACGTCGCCGCCGCCATCGTGGTGATCAGTCACAGTCCGGTTCATCCCCGTCCTTTATCAAGTAACCAGACCATCCGGGGAGAAGCAGGACGCGATCTTCCCGCCGCTTCCCGACCCTTCACGGCTTGCCCCCTGCGCATCGCAAGAACCTTGACAGGACCTCGTAGACCGCTTAGCCTCCGGCAACTGCACTCCGCGCCAATGTTCATGTGCGAGGCAGGACGACCGTGGCGTATATCGATGAGAATTTGATTGCAGGAGAGCGGGTGCTATTTCGAGGCCGGCTGCATTGGAAGCTCTTCGTCGGGCCGGCCCTCGCCCTTGCGGCCGGCATCGGGGTGCTGTTCGTGGCCTTGGATCACGACATCCCGTTCTGGCCCTCGGCGATGATCCTGATCATTCCCATCGCGATGTGTTGGTCCGCCTATTTCAGATGGCGCTGGTCGGAATTCGGCGTGACGGACAAGCGGGTGTTGATCAAAACGGGCATCGTGAGCCGTCATACCTTGGAAACCCTGCTCACGAAGGTCGAAAACATCGGGGTGGAGCAGAGCCTATGGGGTCGGCTCTTCAACTACGGCACGCTGTACGTGACGGGCACCGGCGCCACCAAGGAAATCTTCCACGGCATTCACGCGCCGTTGGAGTTCCGCAAAGCGATCGAAGCCGCCGCCGTGGCCTTCGAAGAGCGCCGATCGAGCGGACGGGCGCCTATGGGAGTCACGTGACGCTTTCACAAAATCTACGCCGGGGCCGCCTGAAGCAAACGGTGTTATGGTGACGAGAGGATTCGTGGGTCAAACGGGGCGCTTCTACAACCTCCCGAACGTTCTCTCAAAAAACTCCCGGGTCCTCTGCATGTGGTCCTCAATGTCGCTCCTCAAATGCCTTGCTCCCGCCTGCCAATCGTCCGTGGTGTAGCCCACTCTCCTTGCGAGGAAGATAAATTCATCAGACCCGGGAGGGGGCAACACCAGATCTTTGGCGTTCCCCCGCACCATCCGGAGGCCGTCGATCAGCATCCGGATGAAGAGATAGGCTTTGCGCAGGGCCTCGCCGTCTTGTCGACTGACGATCCCCGATTCCACCAGGCCGGCCAGCGCCTGGATCGTGTTCGGCGAACGGACGACCGGATGCTTGTGCCCATGCATCAGTTGAAGGTATTGCACGGCATATTCGATGTCGATGACGCCGCCCGGGCTGTGCTTCAAGTTCGTGGTGCCTGGTTCAACCAATTGCTTGATTTGTTGTCGTCGAAGATCCAGCGCCATCCCCATGTCCCACGGCGCGCCGCTGTACACGAATCGGTCCCGGTGCGCCTCGACCCGCGTCCCGAGCGCCCTGTCGCCTGCCACGTGTCGCAGCTTGATCAAGGCCTGGCGCTCGAAGGGCGCGGCCAATCCATTCTCGCCGTAGTAGCTGATGATTTCGTCCAGCGGGTTGGTGAGCGAGCCTTTCCCCCCGTGCGGCCGGAGCCGCACGTCCAGGTGGAAGATACCCTCCTGCTTGGCTTCGATCCATCGAAGCAGGTCCTGCGCCAATCGCTCGAAGTACTCGCTGTTCTCGATGCGCTGTTTGCCGCTGGTCCGGCCGGCATCCCCATAAACGAAGAGGACTTCGATGTCAGAGGCATACCCCAACTCACGGCCGCCGAACTTGCCCAACCCGAGGATGGCGAACGGGCAGGGCGTCTTGCCGGCCAGCCTCGGTTCGCCGTAGCGCTTCTTCAGCGCCGCCTGACAGTCCTTCAGGCTGCGGTCCAGGATCACTTCGGCCAATTGCGTGAGCGCAAGGGAGAAGTCGGCGAGGCTGGTGCCCGGCTCGACGATGTGCGTCATGTCGATGCGGAACAGTTCGCGGTCCTTGAACGCGTTCAAGGCCGCCTTCTTTGCGTCGTCGGTTTTGGTCCGATCCACATGCCTGTCAAGCTCTTTCCGGAGCGCCGTCTGCGGTTTGATGAGCGGCACCCGGCGAAAGTCCTGGAGCAGCGGCACCAGGTTGTCGTGCTGTCGACGGAGAAAGTCCTCCCAGAGAAAGTCGCTTGCGCCGAACAGGCGCGCCAGCAGGGGCAGCGTCTTCGCATCGCGGAGAAAGGCGAGGACTTCCTCCTGCTCCTTGCCTTTCGTCTCCTGCACGATAAGGTCGAGGAACTGGTCGAACGCTTCGAGCGCCTTGCTCGGATCCGGGGCCCACGTGAGCGCATGCGTGAATTGCTTGATGAGCACGGCCGTCAGACGCAGGTGCTGTTGATCGGCCGGGTCCGTCAGCTTTTGGCCATGGCGGTTCCTGACGGAAAACCGGTCGTGCAGCTTGCCTTCCTCCATGTCGATTTGCGCCTTGCTGATGTACACGTTCCGCATCGCGAGCGCGTTGGCGAAGGCGTAGAGAAAGGCCGGCGTGTCGTCCGAGCGGATTTCCATGATCGTGTCGGTGGGCGATTGGCTGTTGTCGAAGGTGATGTGGACGGGATTCAGGAGGCCGCTGAACGAGCCGCGCCGCTTGCCCAGCTCTTCGACCAGATGCCGATTCACCGCATGGCGCGCATCATCGAACCGTCGTTCGTCCAGCAGCGTGATCACGGTGTGCAACTCGTTCTTCAACCGTTGCTGTTCCGTGGGACCGAACGCCACGCCGGCGAACGGATGCACGCGGAAGAGGTCGACGATCTTTTTGCGGCCGAGCCCCGGGCGCAGTTTCGAACGCGGTCGGGCGGCGAATCCGAGAGACGATTTGCCCGTGGGCGCCGCGGCGTCGATGAAGGTATAGATCTGCCCTTCTTCGATGTTGAGACCGAGCGCCGAGAGGAGTCCGCAGATCATCGCGAACTCCGCGAAGTAGTCGTAGGCGACGATCGTCAGGAGGAACCGGTTGGCTCGCTGCTCCTCGACCAGGACTTCGCAAGGATGGTCGGGCGTGAGCGTGGCAGCCAGGCTGATGTGTCGGGCGATCGTGGCCGGCTCGAGACGTCGGAAATATTCCGGATCCATGCGACGGATGAAGTCTTCCATGACGTCTGCAGGGAGGTCCTTGCAGTACGGTGCGACGGTCTGCTGAATCGAGTCGCGATCTAGAGAATCCATGTGGAGGTGCGAGTATACTCCAACGTCGTTCATTGTGTGACAGGGGACCGGTCAGTATAATGCCGCGCCAGGACGACGACCGGCTTTAGCGAAGCCGGTGCCTGTCCTCCGCGAGGAATTTTTGGGTATCAAAAAGCGCCGGTCCCCTATTAAGTCGGATCACCCCCCTGCTCATCCGCCGGTGACCTCGTTGGCCGTGAGGCCGGACCCCACGCCGGTGCTGTTGGCCGCCGAGCGCGATGCCGCAGCGATCGGCTCGATTCTCGCCGCCTACGGCTTGAAGGACGTCGGCCAGGCCGACCGCAATCTGCAAGCCATGGCGGGCGATCCGCACGAGCGGCATCAGCTTGCCGCGATCCTGCCCCTGCTGATGGAAGCCGTGGCGAGGACCGCGGATCCCGATCAGGCGTTGAATCATTGGGAGCGGTTGCTCGCCGCAACCACCCGGACTTCGTTGCTGGATTTCCTGCACAGCTCTCCCCGCATGCTGGATCTGCTCTGCACCATTTTCGGCAACAGCGATTCACTGGCGTTCGCCATCGTGCGCGACCCGCTCTTGATCTACTGGCTCGCGGAGGAAGACGTGCTGTCGAAACCGCCGACCCGGATCGGTGTCGAACGGGCGTTGCGCAGCCAGCTTGACCGGTTGACCGTCAAGGAGTTGAAGCTGGAAGCGCTGCGGCGCTTCCGCCGCCGTGAGATGCTTCGCATCGGCGTGCGCGATCTGTTGCGATTGGCCGATGTATCGGAGACGACACGGTCGCTGTCCGATCTTGCGAGCCTCCTGGTCCACGCGGCCTACGAAGTGGTGCACCAGGATCTGAGGAGGCAGTACGGCGTGCCGATGCACAAACATCGCGGCGGCAGCTGGGTGGAGACCCGCTTTGCCGTCATCGGGATGGGCAAGCTCGGCGGCCGCGAGCTGAATTACAGCTCCGACGTCGATTTGATCTACGTCTACGAGTCGCATGAGGGCGAAACCAGGCCGCCGCGCGGGTCGCTGAGCGACATCCCGCCGGGCGTCGGCATCACGAACGAGGAATACTTCGAAATTCTGTCCCGTGAGCTCACGAAGGCGCTCGCCGAGCAGACGAAGGAGGGGTACTTGTTCCGGGTGGATTTGCGCTTGCGAGCCGAGGGGAGCGTGGGCCAGCTTGCGCGGTCGTTGGCGGATTATCAGCGGTATTACACGACGAGGGGTGTCGGGTGGGAACGGTTGGCGTTGCTCAAAGCTTGGCCGGTCGGCGGTTCACCGGAAGTCGGTCGAGCGTTCCTTCGCACGGTGAGGCCGTTCGTCTTCGGCCGCCGCGACGGGCGGCAACCGGTGTCCGAAGCACTCGCAGTGGTTCGCGAGGTCCGGGCCGTCAAAGAGATGATCGACGTCAAAATGGCGGAACGGGGGCATGATCGCCGCAACGTCAAACTCGGCATCGGCGGGATCAGGGAAATCGAGTTTCTCGTCCAGACCGTGCAGGTGCTGCTTGGACGGAAAGTCCCGTCGCTGCTCGAACGAAACACGGTGGCCGCCTTGGCTCGCTTGGCCGAGCGGCGCCTGTTTTCCCATCGAGAACGCAATGCGCTGACGGACGCCTATCTGTTCCTTCGCGACGTCGAGCACAAGCTTCAGATGGTGCACGAGCTGCAAACGCACGCCTTGCCCGGAGAGAGGGAAGAGCTCGAGCGCTGTGCGATCCGGATGGGATACGAGGGAAGGAAGGCCGTCGCACAGTTTCTGGCCGACCATGCCCGCCATACCGCGGCCGTCAACGAGCTGTTTCGCTCGTTCTTTGACCGGCCCGAGCGCTCCCGGCTGTTCAAGGCGGTGGCGACCCGGCTTGAGTAGAACGGATCATTCTCGAGGTGGCCGTGGCGGGCGGGTACCCGCCTCTAAAACGGCCGGCGGAATTTCGGAGCGCTGTCGGAAGCGCAGGTGGTGCAGGCGCCGGACGTCACCTTGGCATTGAGCTTCTCCTCCAGGTAGTGCTCGAGCCGTTGCCAAAGACCGGTGGGGGTCTTGATGCGCTTGCATTTCGCGCAGACGCAGACCGTTCCTCTCAGGGCCTTCAGTTCCTGCACCTTTCTGTCCAGGACTTGTGCTTGCTCTTGGAGTTCGCGCTCGCGCTCGAGGCGATTGTCGAACTCTTCCTTCATGCTCATGGCCATCGACACGCGGGCGACCAACTCGGCGGGGATGACGGGTTTGCGGATGTAGTCCGTGGCGCCGGCAGTGTAGGCCGCCTTGATATCGCAGGGATCGGTCTTTGCCGTCACGATGATCACGGGCAAGTGTTCGAAGCGCTCGTCGTCGCGGATTTTGCGGCAGGCCTCGAGACCGTCCATGTCCGGCATGAGGAGATCCATCAGCACAATGTCGATCCGGTCCGCCGAGGGCGCCGCCTGGCCAATGCCCAGGCGAGTCAAGGCATGGGCGGCGGAATCGGAGAACAGGAGGGAACGATAGCCTGCCTGCTGTAACGTGACGGCCAGCACATCTCGTTGCTCTTCGAAATCATCGACAATCAAGATGCTCATGACATGCCCTTTCCTGTGAAATGATCAGGCGGCGCGGCCGCCCGTCTCGTGTCGGTGCTCCGTGCTCTCCTGTGCCAGTTGCAGCGCCACGACGAGGTCGTGGACGCCCTGCGCAATGCCTTGGACATCCTTGGTGAGGGCCGCCTGCTCGATGGCTTGCCCGACGGCGCCGATTTCATGGAAGCCATACGATCCGGCCAGGCCCTTGATCTGATGGCCGATCATGCGGATCTGTCCGAAGTCTTGCTGCTCCAGTGCGGTCTTCAGCGCGGAGATGTCCAGCAGCCTGTTGCTGAGAAAGCGGGGGCGAAGCGTATCGAGCGCCTGGTGCAGGACGCCGGAGTCGGAGCGTTCCCGCTTCGGCGAGGCGGGGATATAGCGCTGAATCGCGCCGAGTAATTGCTCCATCTTGATGGGCTTCGTCATGTAATCGTCGCATCCCGCCTCCAGGCTTTCGCGCTGTGCCTCCAGCATGCCGTTGGCCGTGAGCGCGACGATGGGAGTCCGCTGGCGGCCTTCGATGGTTTCCCATTCACGGATCTGTTTGGTGGCCGTGAGTCCGTCCATCTCCGGCATATGAAGATCCATGAACACCAAATCGCACGGCTTCGCCTTGAACAGGGCGACCACGCGGGCTCCCGTGCTCGCACAGTAGAGCCGATGCGGCGTCCCCTTGAGGTACAACTTGATGATGTCTTGCGACTCCATCGAGTCCTCGGCCACGAGGATGTCGAGTCCGCCGGCCTGGACCGAAGCACCGGAACCCTGTCCGCTTGAACGGGCAGGCCCGGCTGCCGGTGGATGGGGTGCGGGAGGGTACTGCCGGATGGCTCGAAGGGGAACGGTGAAGGAAAAGCGGCTCCCGTTGCCCTTTTCACTCTCGACCCAGATGCGGCCTCCCATCAACTCCACGAGTCGTTTGCTGATCGACAGTCCGAGGCCGACTCCGCCGTACTGCCGATTGGCGCGGGAAACCGCTTGGCTGAATCGCTCGAAGATCAAGGAACATTGCGAGGCGTCGATGCCGACTCCGGTATCCGCGATCGTGAACTGGATGAGGTGCGTATGCCGCGAATCGGACGTGGTCGTGGCGGTCACCGTGATGTGCCCGTCATCGCTGAACTTGATGGCATTCCGGATGAGATTCAGGAGCACTTGCTGAAGCCTGTGGGCATCGCCCTGGACGTGAGAAGGCAGCGAGGCTGCGAGCTCGAGGGACAGCGTCAATCCTTTGGCCTCCGCCTCGGTCCGCAAGAGATCGACCGCTTCGGCGATGACTTCGCGGAGGATGAACGTTTCGGCGACGAGTTCGAGCGTGCCGGACTCGGTCTTGGCCGCCAAGAGCAAATCTTCGATCAGGCGCAGGAGTCCGTCGCTGGCGCTTAGGCAACGCTGCACCAGTTGCCGCTGTTCTTGGGTCAACCCGCTGCGAAGCAGATAGTCCGAGATCCCGACGATCGCCGTGAGCGGCGTCCGCATTTCGTGGCTCATGTTGGCAAGAAAGTCGCTCTTGGCCTTGCTAGCCTCTTCGGCGGCGATGCGCGCGCTGATCAGTGTCTGTTCCGCCTCTTTCCGCTCGGTGATGTCTTCCGAAATGCCGAGAAGATACTGCGGCGATCCGCTCGCATCGCAGATGGGAAGCTTTTTAGTATGGAGAATCCGGATGCCTTTGGACTTCGTTTGAACGGGCTCGCCCGGGATGTCGGTCAATCGTCCGCCGTCGAGCGTTTCCCGGTCCGTGGCAGTGAAACAGGCCGCTTGCTCGACGGGGAACAGGTCATGATCGGTCTTGCCCAACAATTCGGACCTGGGGTATCCGAGCAGCTCTTCCGCGGCTTTATTGAACCGGACGAAGCGGAGGTCCTTGGCGTCTTTGACGAAAACCATGTTCGGGAGGTGCTCGAACAGCGACTCGATGAACGCCGTTGACTGGTGCAGTTGGCCCTCTGAACGTTTCCGTTCCGTGATGTCGCGGATAAACGAGCAAAAGAGGACCTCGGTGCCCACGTGGAGGGGTATGACCGTAAGCTCCACCGGAAACTCTTCGCCGTGCTTGCGCAGGGCCGTAATCTCGACCCGGCGCCGCAGGATTCTTTCCTCGCCGGTGGATACGTAGCGCCGCATGCCTGCGAGGTGCGCTTCCCGGTACGGCGCGGGAATCATGAGATCGGCCAGCGGACGGCCGATCGCTTCATCCCTGCCGTAGCCGAAGATCGCCTCCGCCTGCGGGTTCCATTCGACCACGAGCCCGGAACTATCCATCGTGACGACGGCGTCCAGGGCGCCCTCCACGATCGCGCGCAGCCGCGCTTCGGTGGCTTGGAGAGCCTTGCGGGCGAGCATGTCCGCGTAGAGCAGACCCGTCAGCATCCAGAGCGTCAGGGCCCCGACGGTGCGATTGAATACGCCTTCGACCATCGCCTCGCCGCCTCCCAGGTGGAAGAGCGGTTCTCCAACAATGGCCAGAGACCAAAGGGCTGTGGCAAGGAGCAGCATGCGCGGTTCACAGACCCGCGCTATCGGCAAAGCCAGAATGAGGTAGGGGAGCCAGGGCACGAACCCGATTGGAAATCTGAGGTCAATCAAGAAGATCGCCACGGTCAGCAGCGCGATGAGCGGAAACGTGTACGCCCGCGCCATGGACCGAAGACGATGGCGGAAATGGTCAGTCATACGAGTCTCACGAGCCGCCCTATGAGGCAGTATAGACACGTAGGACGAAGACTCAAACGCAATTCACGTTCTTGATTTGTGGTCGACTGTCGGGCAGGAACGAGAGGTCTGATGGGCGTATTGGAAATGCCTACTCTTGATAGCGGAGATCGCGGTCGCTGGCGAGCGACAGATAGGGTTCTCCCCATTGTTGGGGATTGTGGAGGCTCCAATCATCGACGGAGGCTATGGGCTTGAAGCGCAAACCATAGAGTCCCCCAAAGACGAGATAGGCGAAGCCGGATCCGGAATCTTCGACGAGTTGAGCGTAAGCGGGACAGACTGGCAGGTCCTGGTCGCTCCAACCCGTCACCCAATACCATTCGCCGGCCGGATTCCGGTCATAGAGACGGACTTGGATCACCGGACGGGCCGGACCGGCCTCCTTAAAGCGTGCGAAACAGCCGTCGTGGCAGTTCTCGTTCGGCTCGACCTCGACGATCATGTTGGGGCAACTCCCGCGGATTTCACGACCCGGACCAACGGCCACTCCCACGCACGGCGGAGGGTCGCAAAGAAAAAACAAAGGGCCCGGCGGGAAACCGCCGGGCCCTCGCTCACGATCTTCACTACACTAAGGCGCTCAGCCTTCAACCCAGCGCTGAGTGCTTAGTACATCCCTTCCATGCCGTGGCTGTGACCATGGCCCCCCACCGGCTCCTTCTTCTCTTCGGGCAGCTCGGTGATCATGACCTCGGTGGTGAGCATCAATCCGGCCACGCTGGAGGCGTTCTGCAACGCCGTGCGAGACACTTTGGTCGGGTCGATGATGCCCGCCTTGATCATGTCGGTGTATTCCTCCGTCGCCGCATTGAAGCCGGCGTTGGTATTCTTGTCGGCGCGGACTTTTTCCACCACGACCGAGCCCTCGCCGCCGGCATTGGCCACGATCTGGCGAATCGGCTCTTCCAGCGCACGGCGGACGATGTTGACGCCGACCTGCTGCTCCGGGGAGAGTTTCAGGCTGTCCAGCGCCGGGATGCAGCGCAAGTACGCCACCCCGCCGCCGGGGACGATGCCCTCTTCGACGGCCGCCTTCGTCGCATGCAGCGCGTCCTCCACGCGGGCCTTCTTTTCCTTCATCTCGGTTTCGGTCGCGGCGCCCACATTGATGACCGCCACGCCGCCGACGATCTTCGCGAGGCGCTCCTGGAGCTTCTCGCGGTCGTAATCGCTGGTGGTTTCCTCGATCTGAGCCTTGATCTGCTTCACGCGGCCCTCGATCTTCTTCGGGTCGCCGTAACCCTCGACGATCGTGCTGTTGTCCTTGTCGATCGTCACGCGCTTCGCGCGGCCGAGGTCGGTCAGCTTGACGTTCTCGAGCTTGATGCCGAGATCTTCCGAGATCACCTGGCCGCCGGTCAGGATCGCGATGTCCTCCAGCATGGCCTTGCGGCGATCGCCGAAGCCCGGCGCCTTGACGGCCGCGACGTTGAGGGTGCCGCGGAGCTTGTTGACCACGAGGGTTGCGAGCGCTTCGCCCTCGACTTCCTCGGCGATGATCACGAGCGGCTTGCCCATCTTTGCCACCTGCTCGAGGATCGGCAGCAGGTCTTTCATACTGCTGATCTTCTTTTCATTGATGAGGATCAGCGGCTCTTCGAGCGAACACTCCATCCGCTCGGCGTTGGTGACGAAATAAGGCGAAATGTACCCGCGATCGAACTGCATGCCCTCGACCACGTCCAGCGAGGTGGTCATCGACTTGGCTTCCTCGACCGTGATCACGCCGTCCTTGCCGACCTTCTCCATCGCTTCCGCGATGAGATCGCCGATGGTCTTGTCGTTGTTCGCGGAGATGGTGCCCACCTGGGAGATCTCGGTCTTGTTCTGGCAGGGCTTGCTGAGCTTTTTCAGTTCGGCGACGACGACTTCGACGGCCTTGTCGATGCCGCGCTTGATTTCCATCGGGTTCGCGCCGGCGGTGATGTTCTTCGCGCCCTCGCGGTAGATCGCCTGCGCCAGCACGGTCGCGGTGGTGGTGCCGTCGCCCGCCGTGTCGCTGGTCTTGCTGGCCACTTCGCGGACGAGCTGCGCGCCCATGTTCTCGTAGGGGTTCTTGAGCTCGACTTCCTTGGCCACCGTCACGCCGTCCTTCGTGATCGTCGGCGCGCCGAACTTCTTATCGAGAATGGCGTTCCGGCCCTTGGGACCGAGGGTCGCCTTCACGGCGTCGGCCAGCTGGTTGACCCCCTTCAGAATGGAGGCCCGAGCCGCCTCGCTGTAGAGTAGTTGCTTTGCCATGTGGATCCTCCCTTATAAAAGTATTCGTTCGGATGTTTCGTAACCGGGCGAACGGATTAGCTGGTGAACACGCCCAAAATGTCCTCTTCCTTCAGGATGAGGCAATCTTCGTCGTCGATGCGGAGCTTGCTGCCTGAGTATTTGTCGAACAGGACATGGTCCCCGACCTTCACGTTCTCGACTTTCTTGCCCACGGCCTGGACCACACCCCGTTGCGGCTTCTCTTTGGCGGAGTCCGGCACGTAAATCCCGCCGGCGGTCCGCTCCAGCTCCTCGGTATAGGTGACGAACACCCGGTCCCCGAGCGGTTGGAAGCCCTTGGCCACGTTCTTCTTCTCCTTCGCTGCGGTGCTCATAGCAAACCCTCCTCCTGCTGAAAGTTAACCCGATAAGCTGTCAACGATTTAAGACGGTGCGCACGCGATGGCGTCGATGCCCCGTTGGACTAGAGCCCGATCCCTGAAACTTGGGAAGAGATAGCCTTCCCCCCGTTCAAGTCAAGGGGCCTGGTCCAAAAAAAACGCCACCCCATGAAAGACTGGAACGCGTATGATAACCGATTGATCCCACGTATGCCAGCGCAAAGTTTGGCCGGAAATGAAGGTGTTAGGCCCGCAGCCGATCGAAATCCTTCACGTCCTTCTTGATGTAGTCACGGAGCCGTTTGATGATGCGGGCTTCCAGTTGGCGGGTTCGCTCCTTCGTAATGCCGTACTTCGCGCCAAGATCGTCCAGCGTGAGGGGCGTTTCGGACAGGATCCGGTTCCGGAGGATGTCTTCGTCTCGTTCGTCCAGCGTCTTGGCGAATTCGGCCAGCTTGGCCCGAAACAAGGTCTGCAGTTGGTGCTGAGCCAGTTGCTCGTCGGCCGGCGTCTGCTGGGCCGGGAGGACGTCGAGCAGGCTTCCGTCCTGGTCTTCGCCGATCGGTTGGTCGAGGGAGAGCTCCCAGTTGCCGAGGCGTTGGTCCATCTCCACGACGTCCCGCTCGCGGACGTGGAGCCGGTCCGCCAAAAGTTTGGTGTCCGGGGCGAAGCCTTCCCGCTCGAGTTTCGCCTTTTCCTTCTTTAAATTGTAGAAGAGCTTCCGCTGGTCCTGAGTAGTGCCGATCTTCACCAACCGGTACGTGTTGAGCAGGTACCGGAGGATATAGGCTCGGGACCACCAGGCGGCATAGGCATGAAAGCGGACGTTTTTCGAAGGGTCGAATTTTTTAATCGCCTGCAAGAGGCCGACGTTTCCCTCCTGGATCAGGTCCATGTGATCGGCACCGGTGTGCAGGTATTCGGCGGCGATCGCCACCGATACACGGAGATTCGCCATGATAAGCTTCACCGCCGCTTCCCGGCTGCCGTGGTTCCGGTATTCTTCGAAGAGCCTCAGCTCTTCTTCCTTGGAAAGGTAGGGGTGCCGGCGGACCTCGGCCAGATACTGCTGCAGCGCCGTAACGGGGACGACCGCCGTCGTCTCGGGTCCCGCGGCATCGACGAGTGAAGGATCGGCGACCGCGGCATCGACCTTGGAGGGCTCGACGATTTCCGCCTCGACCGCTTCCCGATTGTTGTCTTCTTGTGCGCGACGGCGATGACGCATGACCAAACTGTGACTATAGCAGAACGGCCTGCGGTGCAAAAAGGTTCATGACCGGCATAGCGAGTTGCAGGCCGGAAACGGTCTCCCTATGATGCCGACGGTCCGGCGCAGCCGATGACGCCGCGTCGGACACGAGTCACCAAGGGGACCTGGAGCAGTGCTGAAGCGGAGCACCATGTTGGGAGATCTTCGAGCCTCGTTGTGCAGCGGTCATTGGCCCTCGCTCATCGGAGCCTGGTTGCATCTGACCGTGAGCTTCATGACCTGGCTCTTGATAGGAGCGGCCAGCATTCCAATCGCCGAGAGTCTGCACCTGAGCGAGCAGCAGACCGCCTGGCTGGTCTCCTTGCCTCTTCTAGGCGGCGCCCTGCTTCGCGTGGTCGCCGGCTGGAGCGCCGATTGGGTCGGAGCGCGGACGACCGCCATCGCCATCCTCATGGCCGAATTCGCCGTCCTGCTCTGGGGGTGGTTCGGCGTGAACGACTATGCACAGGCGCTCCTGTTCGCCCTCTTTCTGGGCACCGCGGGCGCGAGCTTTGCCGTCGCGCTTCCGATCGCCGGGCGCGCCTATCCGTTCAACGCCCAAGGGCTGGCGCTGGGTCTCGCCGCGTCGGGGAACGTCGGCACGGTCTTGATTTTGTTTTTGGCACCCCGTTGGACGAGGGGCATGACCTGGCATCAACTCTCCGGCCTGATGGCCGTCGTCGTCGCTGCTACGCTCGTGCTGTTCCTGCGGCTCGTGCCCCGGCCGTCCCCGGGCGAGCCGCCGCACCGGGCGGAGTGGTGGCATAGTGCGGTCGCCTTGGTGAGGCGACGCTCGGCCTATTGGCTCTGCTTTCTCTATGGCGTCACCTTCGGTGGATTCGTCGGGCTCTCGAGCGTGTTGCCGCTGCTGCTGCACGATGTGTATAAAATGGATCCGATTACGGCCGGCTCCCTCGCTGCGCTGTGCGGACTCTTCGGGAGCCTCATCCGACCCCTCGGGGGCTATGTGGCCGACCGCCGCGGCGGCCTCGAGACCCTGTACTATGTGCTGCCGCTCATTGCCGGGTCGGTCGTCGCGATCACCGGTCCCTCCGTGCCTCTGGCGGCGGCCATGATGGTGACCGCGGTGGCGGCGACGGGTTTCGGGAACGGCGTGGTGTTTCAACTCGTCGCCGAATGGTTCCCCAAGGAAATCGGGCTGGCGTCGGGCGTCGTGGGCGCGGCCGGCGGAATCGGAGGATTTCTCCTGCCTCTCGTCATGGGGGCCACGAAAGTCTTCACGGGGCAGTATGATGTCGGCTTGTGGCTGTTTGCCGGAGCTGGGATCGGCGCGTGGGGAACGGTGATCATCGCCCTCCGATCGCGCATGGCGCCGACGAGGGACGTTTCGGTGTGAGCCGACATCCCCGGGGTCGCGCAAAAAAAGCCATGTCCAAGACTGCGCCTGAAGTGATAAATTGTGGCTCCTCACCGAGCATTCAACCGACGAGATTCATGGCCACGCCGTTCAACCATATCGAAGATGCGATCCGCGACATCCGGAAGGGCAGATTCGTCATTCTCGTGGACGACGAAGATCGGGAGAACGAAGGCGATCTCGTCATCGCGGCCGAGAAAGTCACGCCGCATGCCATCAATTTCATGGCGAAACATGCCCGCGGTCTGATTTGCCTCGCGCTCACCCCCGAGCGAGTGGAGCAGCTGCAGCTGCCTCCTCAGGCCGTGGAAAATACCGCCTCGTTCGGGACCGCCTTTACCGTCTCGATCGACGCCCGCCGGGACGTCACTACGGGCATTTCCGCGGCCGATCGAGCCACCACGATTCATGTGGCGATCGATCCGAAGACGAAGCCGACGGACCTCGCCAGGCCCGGGCACATTTTCCCCTTGAAGGCGCAACAGGGCGGCGTGCTCAAGCGTGCCGGGCAGACGGAAGGGTCCGTCGATCTGGCGAGG
>DASTSI010000026.1:0-5553 GCA_035760745.1 Nitrospira sp.
TTATCCGGCGGGCAGCGCCAGCGGATTGCGATCGCGCG
Source organism: Nitrospira sp. (assembly GCA_035760745.1). Taxonomy (GTDB): domain Bacteria; phylum Nitrospirota; class Nitrospiria; order Nitrospirales; family Nitrospiraceae; genus Nitrospira_C. Next base: position 39 of record DASTSI010000026.1, read on the forward strand.
CACACTGGTGGCCGATCCGCGGATCCTGGTGTTCGACGAGGCCACGAGCGCGCTGGATTACGAATCCGAAGCGGTCATTCAGCGAAACATGACTCAGATCTGCACCGGGCGGACGGTATTTATCATCGCCCATCGGTTGACTGCCGTGCGCCCGGCTCATCGAATCTATGTCATGGAAAAAGGCGAGATTGTCGAAGAAGGCGCGCATGATGGCTTGCTGAAGAGACGCGGATTCTATGCAAGATTGTGCGCGCTGCAAGAGGGGCGGCAGGACGTGACGGCTTAACAGGATACCGATGGCATTTGACACTGTCACCCGGCATTGGACGGTGTGGAAGGCGGCGTGGCAAGGGGCTAGGAATGATTTCCACACCGCGGGGCGCGCGGTGCCGAAACGTGAGGGAACCTGGTTCCAGAATGCATCTTCCGGCGCGAAGGAATTTCTCCCTGCCGTTCTCGAGGTGCAGCAGACCCCCCCTTCGCCGATAGGCCGCGCGATCGTCTGGACGATTCTGATCGTCTTCACTACCGGGACGCTGTGGGCAACCTTCGGATGGATCGACATTGTCGCGATCGCGCAGGGGAAGATCCTCGCCAGCGGCTATTCCAAAACCATTCAGCCCTATGAGACCGGTGTCATCGCCGCCATCTATGTCATGGATGGTCAGGTGGTGCGAGCGGGCGACGTCCTGATCGATCTCGATCCGACGCTGAATCGGGCCGACCGCGACAGGGCGTCGAATGACTATCGAGCAGCCAAGGTTGACGCCGCCCGGCTGCGGGCGTTGGTGGCCGGTCAATCGACTTTCGAGGCGCCGCCCGACGGCGATCCGACCTACATTGCGTTGCAGCGTGAACTCCTTCTCGATCAAGTCGCCGAACACCAGGCGCGCGTGCAGGCGGCACAGCATGTGATCGATCAACGAAGGGCCGCGATCGATCAAACGGCCGAAGACATCCACAGACTCGAAGCCACCGTGCTGATCGAACGTGAACGGGCCGAAACCTATAAGGCGCTCCTTCAATATAACGCCGCCACCAAGATGGAATATCTCCAGGCCGAAGAGCAGCGAATTGATAGAACGCAGGAATTGGCCGGACAGCGCATGAAACTCATACAGGATCGTGCCGCGCTGGCAGAGAGCGAAAAGAACTACCGTGCCCTGATCTCGGAGTTCCAACAGACGAAACAAGCGGAGTTGTCGACGATTGAAACGAAGGCGGCTTCGCTCGCGCAGGACGTCACCAAAGCCGGACAGAAAGCCCTGCTCCAGCGGCTCACGGCGCCGATCGACGGAGTGGTCCAGCAACTCGCCGTGCACACGCTCGGTGGAGTGGTCACGCCTGCGCAGCAACTGTTGATCGTCGTGCCGCAGGACCAGCCTGCCGAGGCCGAAGCCCAAGTCGAGAACAAGGACGTGGGCTTTGTGCGGGAGGGCCAGCCGGTGGAAATCAAGGTGGAGACCTTTCCGTTTACGCTTTACGGAACGATCCCCGGTTCCGTCCTCACGGTCTCCGATGATGCGGTTCCGCTCGACCGGGACAAAGCCAACACCGACAAACCAAGTCAGCTTACGGCAGCCGAACGCCTGGTCTACGCCACTCGCGTACGGCTCCAGCGGTCCACCATTGAGGTCAACGGGAAAACGGTGAATCTGGCGCCCGGGATGGCCGTCATCGTTGAAATCAAGACGGGAAAGAGACGGATCATCGAATATCTGCTCAGTCCATTGCTCAAATCCATCAAGGAAAGCCTGCGCGAGCGGTAGCCGGCAACTCAAAGCGGCCGCCGGCCTGTTGCATTGCGCATGTCCCACGAACGTACTGGCCAGCCTCGGGCAAAGCGCACCGGCCGTCCAAGAACGCTCAAATACTAGGTACTGAAAGGATCCGGAGGCGGGGATGACCGAGGTTAAGACTTAGCTTGCGATCCGTGCTTTCATTGGGATGGAAGGATCCTTTCGGACCCCCGGGGAATCACTCGTAGTTTGCGTGCGATTGTGACGGGACTCACGTTCGCGATTGTGTTGATAGGTGGTGCGCATGTAATAAAATACACCGGGCTCCGCGGGACACCGATACCGCTCCACGCCGTTGACGGTGAAGACGATCGTATTGTCGGCGGTTTTCTCCCACAAGGGATTTGCGCAGGGATCGGGGACCGACACCAGGACAGTATCGATTCCGCTTCGTCGACCGACGAGATGCACGACTGCCTGTTCTTCTTGAATCTTCGCCATCACGCAACCTAGTCTCTCGTCTTCACAGTGAAGCGCCTGCCTCAGGTTGGTCGGATCATCGGAATTGAGTTGTCCATTACCCATAAAAGCGTGGAGAGGGGAAATCACAGACTCTTGAGCGCCAGAAAGCCGTGCATCTGGAGTGCCACAAATTCTGGTGCTGTTCTTACTGGGAAATATGCAGGAACTGATTCCAAGAGGTTTGAAAAAGTCGATCTCTTGAGGACTAGTTTTCCATACACAATGCAGGCGTCGGCAACTAGCAAGACCCCTGGAGCGAGCGCCACCTAGGAAGAACCCTTGCCTAGCTTGAGACGCACAATACCCGCCATGCGAGCGCGTCGGATTGGTCGATGGAGGGACAGATGAAGCGGAAATGCCATGAGACGAAGCGCCGGCGAACGCGTCATGAAGACTGCCTCATGTCTGGCACGTCGCGGGCGCGACAGGGACAGCACGGACCTTTCGTTACCGTATTGAGCCCTCATGCCGCTCCATAGTTGTCCCTCCGTTCGACTAGGGGGAATTTCCCTGACTACTGGTGAACCCGCGAGTCGGTAATTCGCCCTAGCTTGCATACCTTTCAGATTCAGGCTGACCACCTCGTCTCATTCATCCCGTCATGCATGCCGTCATGGCGAAATCGTTGTCCACTTTCCTCGGCTCTCTGTGCCTCGTCTGCGCTTGTCTGACCACTGTCGGATGCAGCGACGAGAACGGTTCTACCCAGATTTCTGGGAACTCAACGCCTTCACCCGGGTTTGGTCCGGGAGGGCCTGGCACCAGTCCGGGGACCACCACCACTCCCGCAACGAGTCCCAGTGGGCCTCAACTTCCAGGCTTCACCTTTCCCGCGACCAGTCCCAGTGGGCCTCCGGCGGGCGGTCAACTTCCAGGCTCGACCATTCCCGCCACCGGTCCCAGCGGGCCTCCGGCGGGAGGGCAACTTCCCGGCTCGACCATTCCCGCCACCGGTCCCAGCGGGCCTCCGGCGGGCGGTCAACTTCCTGGCTCGACCATTCCCGCCACCAGTCCCAGCGGGCCTCCGGCTGGCAGTCAACTTCCTGGCTCGACCATTCCCACGACCGGCGCCAGCGGGCCTCCGGCTGGCAGTCAACTTCCGGGCTCCACCATTCCCACAACCGGCGCCAGCGGGCCTCCCGCCGGGAGTCAGCTTCCTGGCTCAACGATTCCCGCCACCAGTCCCAGCGGCCCTCCAGCCGGGAGCCAACTTCCTGTAGGGACTGTCACACCAACTTTTGCGACGCCCCGGGTCATGACGGCTGTCACTCAACGCTCAAATGGAATCGTCCGCCAGATTGTGTCGGCCGATGACGGGACGGGAGATCTGTATGTCCGCGCGGACGTCGCGAGCGGACAAACTCAGGTGACCAATGAGTTGATTCGCCTGCATGCGGATGGGAGCGTTGCGAATCACTTCGGTCTGGGGTTCGACGGTCACATCCATCGGATCGCCCTGGCGAACACCGGGGATGGCGCGCTGTATGTCTCGGGCGCCTTCGCCCATTTCGATGGACAGCCGGCGCCTCATCTCGTTCGGTTGACTCGGACCGGGACGTTGGATCCGGCGTTCCGCTTTGCCGGCGACTTCGTCCCCGGCGGCATTGCGGTCGCAGAGGACGGAAGCGGGCAGCTCTATTCGGTGCATAGCGGGCCGGGTCCCGATTGCCGTCGAGAATCATCAGCAGCGTCCGACTGCGGGTATGCCCTCCACATCGTCCGGTTGAGCCGGGACGGCGGCGTCGATTCCGCATTTTCGACGGGACAGGGTTTTCCCGGCGGGTTCCCGCCGGACGCGAACCCTGCGTGGATTCATGCGTTACTCTCCAACTCGAACGGAACGCTCACGGTGGGCGGAAGCCTGCTCTCCTATAACGGCGTCGGCGTGTCGAGCCTTACTCGTCTGAACGCGGACGGCACCCTGGACAGCACATTCGTGAGCCGCGTGGGCTACTCATCCGATCCCGTGGTGGAAGTGATCGCCCCGGTGGGTGACGGCACTCGGGATATCTATATCGGAGGTCGGATTGGGTTATTGCGTGTGCTCGAATCCGGTGCGTTCGACACCAGCTTCACCGCTGCGGTGCCGCTGATCACGTTGTCGATTGCTCCGGTTCAGGACGGAACGGGTGATCTCTACGTATCGGGTCTTGGCGATAATCGAATCCGCTTCCTTCGGCTCGACCCGCGCGGCGCAGTGGCGCCTACGTTTCAAGAGCCCCGCTTGGATGGAGAAGTGCTGACCATCGTCCCACTGCTCGACGGCACGAAGGACCTCTACATCGGCGGAGCCTTCACTTCGTATAACGGTGTCGCGGTCAACCATACCGCACGCGTCCATGCCGACGGCTCGTTGGCTGGTACGCTGAACGGACCTTCATGACCTAGGGCGGTTGGTTGTTTTGGGGGAGGCGCTTCTCATAGTCCTTCGGGGACCTATCGGTACCACCTGGTAGTGGCCTTGGAGTAGATGCTGCCTCCGACTTCACTCGCGAAATGTCCGCGAAGGACGCCGAATTCATCGGCAGGACAGTACACGAACAATTCGATCTCGCGCGCCCCTCGATAGTCTTGTTCGAATCCGTCCCTCTGCGGAGGACTGCCTTCCAGTCTGATGCGCTGCCGGCTTTGCACCGTGCCGCGGATTCTCATGCTTCCATCGGCAAATACTTTGACGGCGACGACTCGGTCGCACTCCTCAAATTCCGCGTAGCAGCCGCCTATCTGCACCTGCATGTTTCCGAAAAAACAGCCGGTCCCGCCATCCCCATCAGGCGGAATCTGAAGCAGCATCTTTCCGGAAATGACGGCATAGTCCGGGTCTTTGAAATCGATCCGGCGCCACGTTTGGTACACGGTTGCCGCCTGCCACAATCCTGAGTATCCATGCATCTGGCAGGTCGGCGAAAGTCCGTCTTGGACAGTGGGAAGCTCCGTCGCCCATGACTTGAGCTTGACGCTAGCCTGATGATCGAGCGGCTTAGTCGGCTCAAAACGACCCATGGGAACGTAGGTCAGCCCCGCGAAGTCCGATGGGATTTCGACGCCCGAGTACAGGCACAGTGCCACTCTCCGTCGCGTCAGCATGGCGGTCAGATACCCATACTCAAACAAGACGTTGGCCCGGGGAGTCTTGACGCGCGCCTCGCGAATCACCGAATCATCGTCGGGCGTGGCAAGGAAGACCGCACCGGCCACTCGGTTCGCAATATTTTCGATACCCATGAATGTGATGTCTCCGAGCTTGAAGACCT
>DASTSI010000027.1:0-5214 GCA_035760745.1 Nitrospira sp.
CTTCGCCCGCCAGCGCTACTGGGGCGAGCCGTTTCCGATCCTGTGGGTCGACGGCGAGCCGACACCGCTGCCGGAGGAACAGTTGCCGCTCGTGCTTCCCGAAACCAAGAATTTCAAGCCCTCCGGGACGGGAGAGAGCCCGCTGGCGAACCTGGAAGACTGGGTGTTCACCACCGATCCATCGACCGGCAAGCCGGCCAGGCGGGAAACGAACACGATGCCGCAATGGGCCGGCTCCTGCTGGTACTACCTGCGCTTCATCGATCCAAAGAACGGCGCTCGCCTGGTCGATCCCGCGAAGGAGCGCTATTGGATGCCCGTGGATCTCTACATCGGCGGGAGCGAGCATGCGGTGCTGCACCTGCTGTATTCCCGATTCTGGCACAAGGTCCTCTTCGATATCGGCGTCGTCAGCACGCCCGAACCCTTCAAGAAGCTGGTCCACCAGGGCATCGTGCTGGGCGAGGACAATCAAAAAATGTCGAAGTCCCGCGGCAACGTCGTCAATCCCGACGAGATGATGGACCAGTTCGGCGCCGATGCGGTGCGGCTCTATGAAATGTTCATGGGGCCGCTGGAAGCGATGAAGCCGTGGAGCACCAGGGGCGTGGAAGGGGTCACGAGGTTCTTGGAGCGGGTCTGGCGTCTCATGATCGGCGAGGACGGCCGGCGGTCGAGCGCCGTCGTGGACGCGGCCCCCACGTTCGACCAACAACGGCTTTTGCATCAGACGATCAAGAAAGTCACCGAGGATATCGAGGGGCTCCGGTTCAACACCGCGATTTCGCAGATGATGATCTTCACGAATGAGATGACCAAGCTCGAGCGGCGGCCTCGCGCGCTGCTCGAGCCGTTCGTCTTGCTGCTCTCGCCGTTCGCGCCGCATCTCGCGGAGGAGTTGTGGAGCCTGCTTGGCCATGAGCCGAGCATCTCCCGGCAGGCCTGGCCGTCATTCGACCCGGCGTTGACCGTGAGCGACCGGCTCACCATTCCCGTTCAGATCAACGGAAAGTTGCGGGCCAAGATCGAAGTGCCGGCGGATTCGGCGCGCGAGGAGATTGAACGGGCGGCCCGCGCGGAGGCTGCGGAGTGGCTGCAGGGGAAAGAGACGAAAAAAGTCATCTACGTCGAAAAAAAGCTCATCAATTTCGTGGTGTGATCCGGAAGGACTGACGTGCAGAGCACGGCGTTCACATTCGACCGGCGAGAGGATCAGGGATCCTGGTTCAGATCGTTCAGCACGGGAGAACCGCGGCCCCGGGAATCCCGTCTGTCCCGAACCGCCGCAGTCCTTGGTCCGTCGGCAATCGTCATGATGGGGCTGGCCTTGTGCGCCTGCGGCTACCAATTTCGCGTCGAAGGAGCCGGCCCGACCATCGGAGGGTCGCAACTGGCCACGGCGTCCACGCAGCCCCCGCCCCGGCTCATCATCAAAACGTTTCAGAACAGGAGTTTCGAGCCGAACCTCGACATCAAACTCACGAATTATATTCGGCACGAATTTGCGTCCGGAAGCGGCGCGACGGTCGTGCCCGAATCTGAAGGGGCGGATTTGGTGCTGACGGGGCAGATTCTGGCGGTCATCATCCCCACGCTGAGCTTCCTTCAGACCCAGACGTTGGAAAGCCGCACCGAAGTCGTCGTCGCCGTGCAGGTCGAAGAGACGAGGACCAAGCGCGTGCTGTGGAAACAAATGGCCATGGGCGCGTCGGAGTTCTTCGTGACCCAAGACCTCCAGTTCAACCGGGTGTTGCAGAATCGGGCGCTCGAGCAGGCGGGCCGGTACGTGGCCGAAGATCTCGCCTCGCGGTTCCTCGTGCAGCTGGAAGCCGGGAAGCTGGCAAAACCGGTCTCGACCGGCACGCCCGCCGCGCCCTCGGACTCGACGAAGTAATGTCCAGGACGGCCCGCCAATCACTTTCCCCCGCGCAGCTGGAAAAGCAGCTCATTCAAGGCACGGTGGCGCCGCTCTACGCGGTGCTCGGCGAAGAAGACCTTCTGCGGGACCAGGCCGTCGCGACACTCCGGACCTGCCTGCTGGAAGCAGGCGGAGGCGACTTCAATTGCGACCTCTTCTATGGCGATGAAGCGGAAGGATCGGCCATCATGGCCTGCGCGTCGGAGGCCCCGGTCTTCGCCCCGCGGAGGCTCGTCATCGTGAAGGCGGCGGATAAACTGCCCGCCCGGCACGCCGACACGCTCTTGCCGTATCTGAAAGCGCCGAACTCGACCACGACGCTCGTGTTCGTCGCGGCGAAGCTCGACGGCCGGCTGAAATTCACCCAAGCGCTCCTTCAGGCGTCGGTCGTGGTCGCCTGCGAGCCGCTCACGGATTCTTACTATGTGCCCTGGCTTAAACAGGAGGCCGAGCGGCTCGGCGTCCGCCTGAGCGACGACGCGCTGCAGGTCCTCCGAGAAGCATCCGGCGGATCATTGTACGGGGCACGGCGTGAGGTCGAGAAGCTGGCGGCCTACGTGCCGGCCGATCGAGCCGCGACCCCCGAGGACGTGCTGGCGATGCGCGGCATGGAGCCGGGAGCCTCCGTCTTCGATCTTGCGGCCGCGATCGGCCGCGGCCAGCGCGGGCGCGCCCTGGCGATCGTCGCGCGGAACATCGAGGCCGGAGAGGCGCCGCTCAAGATTCTCGGGTCGCTGGCGTGGCAATATCGGCGGATCTGGAAGGTCAAGGATCAGCTGCGGCACGGAGGCAGAGAAGGGGAAGCGGCCAGGACGTTGCGCATGGACCCGTATCAGGTCCGGCCGTTCCTTGATCAGTTTTCCGACGCGCACCTGCGCCGGGCCCTGCAAGCCTTCCAGGAATCCGACGCGAGTCTGAAAGGCGGAAGCGCCGGCCGGCCGCCCATCATTCTGGATCGGTTGGTGTTTCAGCTATGCGAAAGGAAGGCGACAGATTCCCGGCCTGACTCCACAGGCCCGAAGACCGGCTCACCCGCGCGAGGGCCGGCGAGAACCAAGCCTGTTTCGAACGTCCGGACGATTACGCGCGGGACGCCGCCAAGGAGTTGACCGCATGCGTCAGGCGGGAAATGCGGCGAGAAGCGGTGTTGCGCTTGAGCACGCCCTTGGAGACCGCCTTGCTCAAGGCCGAGGTGGCTTCGCGGAGCGAGGCCTTCGCTTCATCGACCTTCTTGTCCGCCACCGCCGCCTCAACTTTCTTCACGATGCTCTTCACGGCGGTCAGCGTGCCGCGGTTCCGCACGCGGCGGCGTTCCGCCTGGCGGGCCCGACGGATAGTTGATTTGTGAATCACCGGCATAGCACACTCCTCCTCAAAAAGAGCGGGTTTTGTATCACAGCGTTCGATGCACCGTCAAGGTAACCTGGGCCTCGGGAGCCGATCATGCCGAAAATCCATGCCCGTGACCGTCTGATCCTCGCGCTCGATGTGCCCTCGGCCGCCGAAGCCGAACGCTTCATGGACCGCATCGACGATCAGATCAGCTTCGTCAAGGTGGGGCTCGAGCTCTACACGGCCGCCGGTCCGGACATGGTCCAGCGCCTGATCAAGCGGGGAAAGCGGGTCTTCCTCGATCTGAAATTCCTCGATATCGAAGAGACGGTGCGCCGCGCGACCGAGCGCGTGGCTGCGATGGGCGTGGAGTTTCTGACGATTCACGCCAATCGCAAAGCGTTGGCCGCCGCCGTGAAGGGGCGGGGAGAGTCGCGGCTCAAACTGCTCGCGGTAACGGTGCTAACGAATTTCGACAGTCAGGATCTCAAGGAGATGGGGATACAGCACACGGTACCCGAGTTGGTGACGGCCCGTGCCCTCTTGGCGTCCGAAATGGGATGCGACGGCGTCGTCGCGTCCGGAGAAGAACCGGGCGTGCTCCGTCCCAAAGTCGGTCCCCGCTTCCTGATCGTCACGCCCGGCGTGCGTCCCGCGGGCAAGGACGTAGATGACCATGCGCGGGCCACCACCCCGACGCAGACCATCGCCGCCGGGGCCGATTATCTCGTGGTGGGGCGCCCGATCAGAACGGCTCCGGATCCCGCGGCCGCCGCCGCGACGATCCTGGCCGAAATGCAAGCGGCGTTCGACGCCCGCGGGTAGAAAGAAGGAGAAGATCGAGAGGATTCAGGAAGCCGGCGGCTCGGTTGCGGCCTTTCTTCGGTCTTTGCTAAGATTCCCCACCGCATCACGACTCGCCTGTGCCGCTCCCGCACGGTGGATGTAGCTCAGCTGGTTAGAGCGCCGGATTGTGGATCCGGAGGTCGCGGGTTCGAAACCCGTCATCCACCCCATAAAACTACGTAGACCCGCTTCAACATTGGGTTCTACGACGGAGCCTCCACTAGACCCGTAGCACGTCTACAACGTGCGCTACGTCAGTGGAGGTTTCCATGTCTACGTTTCGTCGCCCTGCTTCGCCCTTCCTGCATCCAACTCGGAATGTCTTCTACCGTCGAGTGACAATCCCGAAAAGACTTCGACCATTCTTCAATGATCGTGTAGAAGTATGGCGGAGCCTGAAGACTGCCGACAAAGATCAGGCAGAGGTCAGGTCTTCTCGATTCGATGCTGAGACCAGGAGGTTGTTTATCACCTTGAAGAAGCATGGCGAACGGTTGTCCAAAGATCAGGTTGAAGCACTGGTCCAACAGTGGCTGGAGACAGAGCTTGATGAACTCGAAGATTTCATGGCCGTCTCTGGACCCTTCTCCGACGAAGACAGAGACACGAAGTCCCTCGTCCTGTCCGACCTGTGGACGGAAGCGAACGAGGCTCTCGTGTCCTGTGACTTCAGGAAAGCGGAACGTGAAGCTGACGCTCTCTTGAAGGCGGCGGGCCTGCCTCCGATGGACCACGATGGAGCAGACTTCGGGCGTCTCTGTCGGCGTCTCCTTCAGGCGAAGCAGGAGTATTTCAAGATCGAAGCTGCTAGATAAAATGGAGACTACAACACCGGCCCATCCTCGCGTCAGGCGGATCACCGGCCCAACTCTGTTGGGAAGGCACCAACGGGGGCGAATCATTCCGCAAAGCCGACTGGTCCGTTGTTCTCCATCGTCGCTGAGAAGTACATGGCGGAGAATCCCCGCAGAGATCGTACCGAGAAGCCGATGAAAGCCGAGTTCCAGAAGTTCGTGGAGAGCATGGGAGGAGATAAGTCCATCGATGCCATCACGAAGGCAGATGGTCGAACGTACAAAGACCACTTGTTGAATGTGAGGAAGGTTGCCATCCGAACC
>DASTSI010000028.1:0-2759 GCA_035760745.1 Nitrospira sp.
AGCGTACCACCGGTTCCGTTGTTGGTGGAGCTGCCGGCTGGCTGCGCGGGCGCTGGGGCAGGGTTTTTCTTGTCGGACTTGTCGGATTTGTCGGACTTGGCTGATGGGGCTTTGCGTGAGGCTGAGGGTGGCGCTTTCGTACCGGTCTTCGGCATCCTGTTCTCCAGTTGATTACATCAAAGTTAATGCAACGAAGCTGGGTTCGAGAGCTTTAGGACGACGTGCGAGTCGCCTAGGCTGGCGACGACAATTGCGCTAGACCGCACTCACTCGGCGAGCATGGTGCCCCATGTTCGTTCATGCTGCGTGTACCGCGGGCGCGGCCGGCCCCGGCCCGTCGAGAACCGCCCGTACCTTTGCCGTCAGGGTCTCCCCAGTGAACGGCTTCTGGAGATAGGCGATGCCCGATTGGAGTATGCCGTGACGCACTACGGCGTCGTCGGTGTAGCCTGACATGTAAAGCACCTTGGCGTCTGGACGGAGCCGCATGAACGCTTCGGCGACTTCGCGGCCGCTCATATCCGGCATTACCACGTCGGTGAGCAGGAGATCGACGCGGTTTTGCTTCTTGGCTGCAATATCGACCGCCGACCTGCTGGTCGGGGCCTCCAGTACCGTGTATCCGGCACGCTGCAGAATGCGCGCTGCGGCTGCGCGCACGACCGGTGAATCCTCCACCAGAAGAATTGTTTCGGTGCCGCGCATCGGTTTCCTGATCTCCAGCTCATTGGCGCTCGCCTGGCCGACGACCAGCGGGAAGTAGAGCTTGAAGGTCGTACCTTCCCCCGGCTCGCTGTAAACCCAGATGAAGCCGTTGCTCTGTTTGACGATTCCGTAGACCGTCGCGAGACCGAGTCCAGTGCCCTTGCCCACTTCCTTGGTCGTGAAGAACGGCTCGAAGATTCGAGCGCGCGTCTCTTCGTCCATGCCAACGCCCGTATCGCTGACTGCCAGCATGGCAAATCTGCCGGCAACGGCGGGCCAATGATCTTTCGCATACTGGGCATCGAGCTCGACAATCGACGTTTCGAGGGTGAGCTTGCCACCGGCTGGCATCGCGTCACGAGCGTTGACGGCGAGGTTCATGATCACCTGCTCCAACTGGTGCGGATCAATCATCACCGAGCATCGATCGCTGCCGATGGTGGTTACGAGCTCTACATCTTCACCGATGAGGCGACGCAACATTTTGTCGGCATTCGTCAGGACATCCTCGAGCAGAACGAGCTTCGGCTCGACTACCTGCTGCCGACTGAACGCCAGCAGCTGTCGTGTAAGTGAGGCGGCGGCTTCGGAAGCCTTCGCTATTTCGCCAAGATCTTCCCTTTTCGAATCATTCCCGCTGAGATCCTCGGCAAGCATCTCGGTGTAGGTCATGATCACCGTGAGGAGATTGTTGAAGTCGTGTGCGACGCCACCAGCGAGGCGGCCCACGGCTTCCATCTTCTGCGCCTGGCGAAACTGATTCTCCAGCAGTCGGCGCTCGGTCACGTCGCGGATCGCGGTAATGCGCGCTGCCTCGCCTTTGTATGTGTACTTCTTCGCCGCGACCTCGAGGTAAACCTTCCGACCGCTGGAGTGTCTCCCCATACATTCGTAAACTCCAACGGCACCTTGCATCATCTGACTCTTGACGTCGAGCCACGAGTCGGGATCGACGAAATCCAGGACTGGGCGTCCAACCGCTCCTTCGATCGTGCAGCCGAAGATTTCGGCAAGCCCCTGATTCGCTTCCCTGATGATGCCATCGACCGAGACTACGACTCCGTCGAAGGTCGCTTCGGCAAGCAAACGGAATTTCATTTCGCTCTCTCGCAGAGCCTCCTGCGCGATGTGGCGGTCGGTAACGTCCAGCGCCGAACCGGTAATGCGATAGACGTTCCCCGCCAGATCCTTGATGGGCGCCGCGTGGGCGAGGACCCATCGGATAGTTCCGTCAGGCCGGCGAACCCTGAACTCGACGGGAGGCGGAGTTACCCCTTTTTGTGCCGCGGCGATATTTGCAAACAGTTCCTCGCGATCCTCCTCCACGACGCCCTCAATGAACGACGCGGGGTCCTCCTCTGCGCTCTGGCGTGTGCGACCCCACAATTCCTCATAGCTGGGGCTCAGATAAAGCTTGGTCCGCAGATCGCTGCTCACGACGAAGAAGACTTCCTGCATGTTGTCGGCAATCTGGCGAAAGCGCTCTTCGCTGTCGCGAATTTTTTCATGCGCGAGCTTCCGATCGGTGATGTCCTCCTGGCAGCCGAGGAAGTGGGTGATCACTCCGTTCGCATCCTTGATCGGCGAGATGCTCACCGAGTCCCAATAAAGCTCACCGTTCTTGCGACGATTCTGCAGCTCGCCGCGCCATACCTTGCCCGCGCGTACGGTTCGCCAGAGATCCGCGTACACTGCGCGCGGGTTCCGGCCCGACCGCACGATGCTCGGAGTTCGGCCGATCGCTTCCTTCGCGGTGTATCCCGTCACTTCCGTGAATCGCTGATTGACGTACTGGATGGTACCCGATGTATCGGTGAAGATGATCGAAGCCGGACTTTGGTCGATCGCGAGGGTGAGTCTCCCCACCAGATCGTTCGCCGACCCCCGCTCCTCAGCGACCTGGCGTCTGCTACCGCACGTGCGACCGCGGTCGGCAGCATTTGAATGTTGTCAAGTGTGACGAAGTCAGCGGCGCCGCCTTGCACGCACTGCAGAGCGAGGTCACCAGCGCCTGCCTCGCCCAGCACAATTACCGGAACGTCCGACCTGACTTC
>DASTSI010000029.1:0-11348 GCA_035760745.1 Nitrospira sp.
CCGCCTGTCAGGCGGCTCGACCGCTCCCGCTCCGGGCCGTGCCGCGGCCTCGAGAACAGGAGCCCTGAGGACCGTCAGGTCCTCTTGCCCGTCGGACGCCCCGCTTTCCGGCGCCCGTCCGGCGCCCGCATCGGGGTCTTCCAATTTCAGTTTCCTCGGGCAGGGCTCGCCGCACCAGTCGGGAGCCCGCCTCAAATTGATGTTGAACTGAGCTTAGCAGCGCTTCCTTGAATTACCAAGGGGAGCGAGGGCGGCACCGAGCCCACCTCTGGGCCACGCGAAAAAGAGAACGTAGCGGGGGTTTGCAGGAAGCGGCAAATCGACTATATGACTGCGCGCCGGCCCGCCGCGCCGGTCGTGCCACGGAACAGCCATCGCCGCTCGGCGTTGGAAATCGTGTGCGACGCCGATGTGCCGACGGTGTTGCTGGGGGATAGTTTAAGGGTAGAACAGCGGACTCTGACTCCGTTAGTCTTGGTTCGAATCCAGGTCCCCCAGCCAGCCCTTTCTTCCGGTAGAACAGCTACTTAGCCAGCCATCCGCGGCCCTTTTGCACCGATGTTCATGTTGCACGGCTTTGCAACACACTCCCAGCGCTTGAAGGGTTTGCAGTTGGGGCTAGCGTGTACCTGCAATGGCAGGGCTCTGAACTCGGGTTAACGAAAGCTGTGAGCCCCCTCTCCGTCGCGCTTCGCGCGCCACCTCTCCCCGACTTTCGTGGGGGCGAGGAAAGGAGCCCGGCATCATCGCCTCGATATCCCTCGCCCCGCTTGCGGGACAGGTGGCGCGCGCAGCGCGACAGAGAGGGGTGAACGATGAAGCATTAACCCGAATTCAGAGCCCTGGTGCAATGGTGCTGCTACCCAGCATGATGCCAGATAGCTAACGCAAAAGGCCCATCAGTGCATTGTTCAGAAATTGGACGTCGGCGGGATTTGTCCCCGGGCCACCGGCGAAATGGCCCCACACCGAGGGGATCGGCAGGTATTCGGCGTTCGGAATGCCAGCCACTTCATTCTGACTATCCTCGGGGGGGAAATAAAGGTCGGTTAGTCCGGGCATCACGAGCGTCTTCGCCTTGATGGCCGCGAGCGCCGCTTGGAAGTCTCCGTGGTACAGTTCATTGGCTGAGATGTCGCCGTTTTGCCAGGTCCACAGCATGGCGAGGAGGTCGTTGGGATCCTTACGCAAGAAAGCGCCCTCCCAGAAGCCGACCAGAAAGTCCTCGAGTGACGAATAGCCGAGCGCCTCGAGGTCAAGCTGCTGGCGGTAGAATGACTGCGAAAAGCCCCATCCGGCATAGACGCGCGCCGCAGCCCGCAACCCTCTGTCGACTTTCTCGGTGTACCGGCCTTCTTTGAAAGCGGCATCCGCAGTCAGGGCCGCCTTTACCCCCTCCAAGAATACAAAATTGTGTCGAGAACACCTCGCGGCCCCGCAGAAAGGGACCAGGAAGTCGATCATGTCCGGATACATTGCGCCCCAGTGAAAGGTCTGCAGGGCTCCCATTGACCAACCGAGGACCATCTTGAGATGTGTGATACCGAATTGCTCCGTTACCAGACGATGCTGAGCTCTGACATTATCATAGGCGGTGACCTTTGGAAAACGAGCAGCGTTGTATGGCTCCGGCGTATTGCTCGGTGAAGAAGATAATCCATTCCCGAACATGTTGGGGATGATGATGAAATACTTTTCGGGATCGAGAGCCATATCTTGGCCGATCAGCCACTCATTGTCATGATGCTGTCCGGAGTACCAGGTTGGATAAACAATGGCGTTATCCGACTTGGCGCTAAGCGTTCCAAATGTCTTATAAGCGAGCTTGGCGCCGCGCAGCGTAGCTCCATTTTGAAGCACAAAGTCGCCCAGATCAAAGACATCGTAGTCTACCGACATAATTTGGAGCCTTTCACCGGATTATCTTTTGGAATCTGTTCCACTGTCTATGCTGCCAATGCCCACCTCAGCTATAGGCGAGACGATCGTTTGAAAATCGGCCCAGTAGCATTAGCCTAGAGCGCTTCCGCTTTTCCATGAATCGCGGAAGCGCTCTATCTCCTTGTTTCCACGCAATTCCGGACGGAAAACCGGTTGCCACTTTTCCTGGAATTGCTCTAGATCTGCGGGTGACGACCGGCCCAGGGCTGCGCGGATTCGAATGCCGCTGCTAGCCGAAACACCGTCGGATCGTCAAAAGGCCTGCCGACAATCTGCATGCCAATGGGCAGATTGCTCGGAGCGACGCCGCAGGGTATGGACATCACAGGCAAATAGTACAGCATGTTGAACGGATAGGTCAGGCCCCATTCCAGATAGGCGCCATGCGGCTTCCCGTTGACGGTGAAGTCAGTGTCCATGCTGCTATGATTTGCTGCGACCCCGGGAACGGAAAGCGTGGGGCAGATCAACAGATCGAAATTCTCCAATATTCCCTGGATACCCTTGTACAACACTCCGCGCATGGACCAAAACGAGGCGAGTTCGGACGCCTTCAATCGCGACCCCTTACCGATGAGGCTCTTGATGTGATCGCCCAGGAGATCCTCATGCTCATCCATCAAAGACGCGTAGGATGAGTGAACGAGGAATTCCACGTAGCGGTTCATCGCGTCGGCCACTGAAACGGTCCAGGGCAAAGCGACCTCCGTCACCACGCATCCCAGATCCTGCAGGACCGAACTCGCCTTGCGAAGGGCGGTCTCGACTACGGGGTCGACTTGATAGAAACCCAGATCGATGCTCAGTGCTATCCGCAGCCCTTTGGCTGGCGGATAGGACGCTGGAAGAGTGATTTTCTCGCGGAACGAAGACGGGTCGTCGAGGTGTTGTCCCGACATGACGTTCTGCATCAGAGCGGCGTCCGCGACGCTACGCGTCAAGGGGCCATAGCGTAGCAGGCCCTCATACTCCAAACCGCTTTCCGATGGATTGCGCCCGTAGGGAGGCAGGTAGCCCACAACACCGCAAGCCGACGCTGGAGCGCGGATCGAGCCTCCTGAGTCACTTCCGTCCGCGAGCACCGTCATTCCTGACGCAAGGGCTGCGCCGGCACCGCCCGAAGAACCGCATGGCGAATATTCGAGGTTCCACGGATTTCGGGACACCCCCCACAAGCGGCTGTGCGTCACGATGCCGATGGCGAATTCCGGGCATGTCGTGCGGCAGTGCATGATGGCGCCGGCGTCCAGCAGCCGGTCCACTGTCGGGACCGACTTCATCGGCCGATTATGCTCGAATGCCAGAGAGCCGAATGTGGTGATCTCGTCTTTGACGGGATGGCTGTCCTTGATTGCAACAGGAACGCCTTCAAGCGGCCTGATCGGCGCATCGCCTTTGGCATAGACTGCCTCAGCGGCGCGGGCCTGATCGAGCGCGCGATCGTAGAAGGTGGCAGTCAAAGCATTCAGCTTGGGATTGACGGCGTTCGACCGCGCGATCACAGCCTCCATTAACTCGACGGGAGACAGTGATTTTGCCTTGAAGCGGGCAATCGCCTCGGAGGCGGTGATGTAGCACAGATCCTCGCCCGGCATCGGACACTCCATTGGGATTTACGGGTTCTCGTCGACGAAGAGGCCGCTGGCACGCTGGAGTTGCCGCGTATAAGGGTGGTGCATTGGCTCGTAGAAGGATCGCGCCGATGCTTGCTCGGCGATCTCCCCAGCATATAAGACCGCGATATCGTTCGCTACATATCGAACCGCGGCAATATCGTGCGAGATGAACAGCGCGGCAAAGCGGGAGCTTTGCTGAAGCTCCCCGATCAGATTCAGAATTTGAGCCTGGATCGAGACGTCCAATGCGCTGACCGCCTCGTCGAAAAGAATGAAGCGGGGTTGGGTGATGAGTGCACGTGCTATTGAGGCTCGCTGGCGCTGTCCCCCGGACAGTTCCTTCGGATAGCGGGACATGAACTCGCCGCGCAGGCCAACTTTGCCGAGCATATCTGCAACGCGGTCGTGGCGCTCGGCCTTGCCGAGGCCTTTGATGCGCTTGAGCGGCTCCTCCACCGAGGAACCAATGGTCATCAAGGGATCGAGCGACCATTCAGGATGCTGCAGAACAGCCCCGATGGCGCCCGGAAGTCGTTGCCCGACGCCGAATAATGCCTGGCCATCGAACAGTGCGGTTCCGGCCGTCTGCCGCAGCAGACCGATGCAAATTCGACCGATCGTCGATTTTCCGGAGCCGGATTCACCGACGAGGCCCAGCATCTGGCCGGCCTGGACCGATATATCCACGCCACGCAGTGCATGATGGAACGTGCGCGCCCAAGGCGGCCCCTTGACGTAGCGGACGTGAATGTCTTGCAACGCAATAACGGGATTTCCGCGACTAAGCATGGTAACCCCGGCCAGCTTGGCTGATTTCCATTCCAATCTCGTTGCCCGGTAGCCAACAGCATTTCGTGCGGTCTCCCTCCACCGAAACCGGGGGGCGATTTTCCCTGCAGACCGGAATCTGGAGCGCGCAGCGTGGCGCAAAAGTGCAGTTGGAGGCTTGGCCGTTCAGAGATGGGGGGTATCCAGGTATGGGCTCGATCCGTCCACCGGGACCCTCGAAGCCGGGTATCGAACGAAGCAGCGCGGCAGTATAGGGGTGACGCGGGCAATCGAAAACGTCCCGGCTTGGACCAGCTTCGACGATACGCCCGCCATACATGACGCACACGCGATCACAGTACTTTCTCACAGAATGAAGGTCATGACTGACGAGAATGAGGGTGGAACGCGCGCGAGCCCGCAGCTCTGTAAGAAGGTCCAGAATTTGAGTCTTGACAGAGGCGTCCAGGGCTGCCGTTGGCTCGTCAGCGATCAACAAAGGAGGATTGACGGAGATGGCCATGGCAATGCAGACGCGTTGTGCCATCCCGCCCGAGACCTCATGCGGAAAGCTGGCCATGATCCTGCCGGTGTCTTCCAGACCAACGGAGGAGAGCAGCTCCTCTACTCTCTTTTCATTGAGCGGCTGCCCGTCTGGCGTGAAAAACTGATGGCCTATTCGTCTCGTTGGGTCCAGAGATCCAATCGGATTCTGGAATACGAACCCTATATCCTCGGAGAGAAAGCGTCGGCGATCCTGGCCGCGGAGTGCAAACACATCGCGGCCGAAGGTCTGTACCGAGCCCCGCGATGGCCGCACGCCGGATCGGCTGACGCCACCCAATGCCATGGCAAGCGTGCTCTTGCCGCTACCGCTCTCCCCCACAAATCCGACGGTCTCATCGGCGCTCGCGGTAAAATCTACGGCATCCAGCGCTCTCACCGGCAAGGGATGGGACTTATACTCGACCACGAGGTCGCGAACTTCGATGATGGGCTGTTTGATCTCTATCATTGCGTCAACCTCAGAAGCGATAGGTGGGATCGACGAAGCTGCGCGTGGCGTCGCCTACGAGATTGATCGACATGATGGACAAAGCCAAAATGATTCCCGGTCCAACCGAGAGCCAGGGCGCTATCTCCAGATAGGTTGCGCCATCACGCAGGAGCGATCCCAGCGAAGCTGCGGGAGGCTGGACTCCCAGACCAAGAAAGCTGAGGCTGCTTTCTATGAGCATGCCGAGGGAAATCGAATAGATCGTCTGCACGACGATGACGTTTGCCACATTCGGCAGCAAATGGCGGAAGATGCGGTCGACGAATGAAACGCCGCTGATCTCCGCCACCAACATGAAATCTCGCCGCATGACGCTGAGGGTAGACGCCCTCACGACCCGCAGCATGGTCGGGAACGTTATCAATGCAATCACCGCCATGGCGCTCGTCACGCCGGGCCTGAAAATGGCGACAACCAGAAAGCCGAGAAGGATCGGGGGAAAGGCAAACATGATGTCCGCCGTTCGGCTGGCAACCTCGTCGGCAAGACGATGGAAGTAAGTCGCCGATATTCCCACCAGCGCTCCCGCGAGACCCGCGATCGCCACCGACACGGTCGACAGCACAAACGTAACCCGAATGCCTTGCAAGACGCGCGCGAGGACAGACCGGCCAAGTTGGTCGGTTCCCATGGGCGCCGACCAGCTCCAGCCGCCAAGCCGCGGCCCGAATCCAATCTGGTCCGGCTTTCCGATCGGCAGGAATGGCCCGAATATACTGATGAGAAGGATCAGGACGAGCACTACGGCTGCAACCGCAGAGACGGTGTCGCTTAACATCGCTCTTCGCAACCTGACGAAGAACTTCATTGTTGCTTCAATGCTCATGCCCGGCCCTCATTCGTGGGTCGATAACTCCATAGGCGATGTCGGTAAGCATGTTTGTTAGAACGAAAGCTGCGGCGATCATGACGACTCCCGCCTGGACCACCGGATAGTCCCTCGCCTGGACGGCCTGAAATATGTAGCGGCCTATCCCCGGCAGCGAGAACAATTGTTCTATCAATATTGACCCGCCCAACAGGTAGCCAAGATAGATCGAAATGACGGTGAGCAACGGAACGCTCGCATTGCGAACGAAATGGCGGCGAACGATTTGCGACATGCTGCGACCCCGTACAGTCGCCGCGAAAACATAATCCTGATCAGAAAGGGTGAACACCGTCTCCCTGGTTACAGCGGCCACGGTTCCAATTCCGAGGAGCGACAACGAAAGGACCGGCAGTGCCATGCCGCGGAAATGCGCTTCAGGGTTGACGCTCAAGGGAACGAAGTCGCCGACCGTCAGTCCCAGCGCATATTTCGAGAACACGTACAGAAAAATCGTGCCAAGGAAAAAGTCCGGCAGTGATACTGTGAACCCGCAGAATACGCGACTTATGGCCGACACAAAACGTCCTGTCCCGGCCAGTCCCGATATGAGTCCCAGGGGGGCGCCGATCGCAATTGAAGTGGCCACGGAAAGAACCGCCAATTCCATGGTTACGGGCAGCCGGCCTGCAAACTCCTTCCAGACCGGCTGGCTTGTGATCAGCGAGGCGCCAAAATCTCCCGACACGAGGTTCTTCAGCCAGGTCAGATATTGCCAATACAATGGTCCATCGAGCCCCAGGCGCTCGGCAAGCGCCTTTCGAAACTCAGGCGTTCCCCTTGGCACCAGGACCTCGGTGAAATCCCCCGGGATCAGATGCATCGCGGTGAATACAACCAGCGTGAGACCCAACAGTGTCACGCTGGCGCTGAGCACCCGGAACAGCAAGAAGCCAACCAATCCGCGCATCGGATCTAACTCATTGAGAGAGTTCGGCTTGTTCCACGCCGAAAAGCGTGTTCCCGTAGCCGTCAAGGTGAGCCGTGTTGAACTTGGCGAATTTTGCCTTGCGGAAAGCAACCGTATCGATGCGCGTCACAAGTGGAATTTGCGTGGCAGCCTCGTCGATCGCGGAGCACAAGCTTTGCAGGGATTGAGGCCGCGCGGGATCGTCCTGGCTCAGGCCGCGCGCCCTGTCGATCTTGGTATTCAGCTCGGGATCTTCCGGCACGTACCCCGCGGTGAAACCCGCGAGTTGGGGGTTGAACCAGAGCGGCACCATCGCCGGGTCCGAATAGCCTGCGAACCAGAAGATTGAAGCGTCGGTCGGACTTGGATTGTCCACCCAGATCTTCTTGATCCACGATGGTTCGTCGGAAACCGAAATTTCCGCATCAAGGCCGATTTCTGCAACATTATCTTTGATAAGTTGAGCAAGAACGGAATAGGCTGTCGTTGGGCCAATATCAAACCTGAATTTGATCTTCCCGACACCGGATTCCTTCAAGAGGGCCTTCGCCTTTTCGACATCCCGCTTGTAAAATTGCAATCCGTCGACGTCGCAGGCCTTGAATAGCGGCGGCATGACCGATGAAACTTCTCCAATGCCCCCGAAAGCGACCTCGATCATTTTCTGCTTATCGAGCGACAGCGCCACCGCTTGGCGCAGCTTCTTGTTCCGGAACGGCGACTTGTCCCACACCGCATTCAGCATGAGGTAGAAAACGCTGGTGCTGGGATTCTGGATCACGTCAATCCCCTGGACGCCGCTCAGGAGCAGGCCCACATCCGGGCTTGCTTCAAAAGAAGCCACATCGATCGATCCATCACGCAGGCCGGCTATCCGCGACTGATCGGCCGGCATGATACGAACCGTTATGGTGGAGATTTTCGGTAGTCCAGCCTGCCAATAGTGCTCGTTGCGCTCGAGCACCCAATGATCGTCCTGAACATGAGAGACGACCTTGTAAGGACCGGAGCCGAGCATCTCCTTCATCGGATCGAAGGTTCCCTCCGATAGCTCTTTCATAGGCAGGATCGAAGCCATGCTGGAGGCTAACGACGAAAGAAATGGCGCATAGGGCTCCTCGAATGCGACAGTAACCGTTTTGGCGTCGCTCGATGAAATCGATTTGATCTTGCCCATCTGCAGGCGGAAGAAGGAGCCTGTCTTCGGGTCAGTCAGCCGCTTCAAGCTTCCGACCACGTCTTCCGCAGCGAGGTTGCGGCCATTCGAGAATTTGGCATCCGTCCGAATCTTGAAGACATATGTGGAAGGGTCCGGCTGTTCCCAGGACTCCGCCAGGCAGGGAACGGGCTTCATATTCGCGTCAAGTGCCGTCAGGCCGTCATAGACGAGATCCAGCAGTTCCCAGGAGGTACCCAAGATTGCCGTGTGAGGGTCATAGAGGTTCGACTCAAGCGGCTTGGCCCAAACGATGGACCCGCCGGCGTCCTGTCCAGCCGCCAAGCCCGCTCCCGCATTGAGCCCTACGGCAGCCGCGGCGCCCCCCAGAATGAACGCCTTGATCGTGTCACGTCGCGTGATCGAAGATGCCTGGTACTTGATCATTCTCGTTCCCCTTTTTTGTTCAGTAAATTCCGCAACCGGCGCCACCGCAACCCACCGGCTCGCAATGCCGCATGATGAGTTCTCGTGGTCTCGCCGGCAGGCACCATCAACGGCACGGCAGCAGAAGGTCTTGGAGCCGTTTCCTTGATCGCGAGTCCTATCATTCAAGAGACTTGAATTGCTGTCAAGGCTATTGAATTGAATTTTTCTTGCTGTATGGTGCGAGCGAAGTCGTCTCGCGATTGAGGCGATTCGATCTCGCCTTGCGCGCGGGACGCGAGAAATTGCGAGCAGCCGGGCCCATTTTGAAGACCAGTAGAAAAATGAAGAATATTGAGACGAGCGACAGTGACGTGACGGGGAGTCCAACACCAGATATTTCGCATGCCGGAAGTCTGGGCGTCAGGTTGAAACTTGCGCGACAGACGCGAGGCCTGACCCTGAAGGCCTTATCCGATGCAGCGTCTTGTTCTGAAAGCTTGTTATCGAAGATCGAGAACGGCAAGGCGTCGCCCTCTCTTCCGATGCTTCATCGGCTGGTAAAGGCCCTTGGCACAAATGTCGGCTGGATGTTCGAGGAAGCTGATGGCGAAGAGGGTGTTGTATTCCGGAACGGATCGCGACCCCTGATGTCTCTCGACCCGCTAAGACAGGGGAAAGGTATTCTGTTGGAGAGGATTATTCCTTACTCCTCGGGTCACCTTCTTCAGTGCAATATCCATCATGTGGAGAAGGATGGAACGAGTGCCGGGCCAATTGAGCATGCGGGCGAAGAGGTCGGCTATATTCTGAGCGGCGAGATTGAGCTGATGGTTGGCGAGCAGACGTTCCGCCTCGGCCAGGGCGACGCGTTTGTCTTCAGGTCTGAACTCCCCCATCACTATCGAAACATTGGAGACAGTAGAGCGAGTATAATTTGGGTGAACACGCCCACGACGTTCTGATCTTCAAGCAGGACGACTGTGACAGCGGCAGAATGCCTGCAACGAAATTGTGGTGTCACACCATTACTGACAAGAGTGAGCTTGAACGATGCCGATCCTGAACCGTGCCGCTGAAATGCAGGATGAAGTCGCCGGCTGGCGCCGGATCCTTCACCAAGCTCCTGAATTGGGTTTCGACGTCTTCCAGACATCGGCCTTCATCGAGAGGAAACTGAGGGCTTTCGGCTGCGACGAGATTGTGACCGGTCTCGGCAAGACCGGCGTCGTCGGCCTGATCAGGGGTCGCAATGGCGATGGTCCGGTCATCGGCTTGCGCGCTGAAATGGATGCCCTGCCGATCGATGAGATCACCGGCAAGCCCTATGCGTCAACGACCCCTGGAAAAATGCATGCCTGCGGTCACGATGGCCACATGGCGATGCTTTTGGGCGCCGCGAAGTATCTCGCCGAGACCCGCAATTTTGCTGGGGCTGTTGCCGTAATCTTCCAGCCCGCCGAGGAGGGTTGGGGTGGCGGCCGCGAGATGGTCAAGGACGGCATTATGGAGCGTTTTGCCGTCGAGAAAGTCTTTGGAATGCATAATCTGCCGGGTCTTCCGGCCGGCCAGTTCGCCATCAAGCCGGGTCCGATCATGGCGGCCACCGCCGAGTTCACCATCACCGTTCATGGCAGGGGCGGCCACGCCGCCATGCCGGACAACACGATCGATCCGATCCTGATCGCCAGCGAACTTGTCGGCGTCCTGCAGACGGTCGTCTCGCGCACCATCCCCCCAATCGAATCCGCGGTGATCTCGGTGACGAAATTCCATGCCGGCGATGCCTACAATGTCATTCCGGACCGGGCGCAGATTGCAGGCACGGTGCGCACATTGGCGAAGGAGATCGCGACCGTTGTCGAGGAGCGCATGCGCGCTCTTTGCGCCGGTCTGGCCACCGCCTTCGACGCCCGCATCGAGATCGACTACCGGAGCAATTATCCGCTCACGACCAATCACCCCGACGAGACCGAATTCGCGGCCGACATCGCCGAGAGCATTGCCGGCGTTCGCCAGGTGAACCGCGCGATGCTGCCTGTCATGGCGGGCGAGGATTTCTCCTACATGCTGGAAGCTCGCCCCGGCGCCTTCATCTTTATCGGCAATGGCGACTCGGCCGGCCTGCATCACCCTGCCTACGATTTCAACGATGAAATCATCGCGCATGGGATGAGCTACTGGGTCAAGCTCGCGGAAACCGCGTTGACCGCCTGACGGATCAGCAGGCTCGACGGCCTCCTGGCGAACAGCCTTTTTCTGCAAAATGAACTGGGGAAGAGTGCATGAAAACGACGCCTTTTCATAAGGTTGGCCTGGAGGCCGGCGCCAGGATGACCGAACTATTCGGCTACCATTTGCCATGGGAATACTCTGCCGGCCACGAGAAAGAACATCTCACCACACGCACTGCTGCCAGTCTTTGCGATCTGGATTACATGGGGATATTTCTGATCGAAGGACCGCATGCACTGGCATTCATCCAGACGATCATGACGAACGACTACAGCCGAAAAAGCGTTGGGTCCGTCCAGTACACCGCCATGTGCGACACGGACGGCAATATGATCGACGACGGCACCGTTTGGCGTCTCGGTGATCACAAA
>DASTSI010000030.1:0-16907 GCA_035760745.1 Nitrospira sp.
CGCGGACGCTGGGGTCGTCTTCGGCGAGCAAGATAGTCTCCGTGCCCCGGTAGGATCGATCCGGCTCGGGTGCAGTCCCGGCATGCTGGCATTCCGAGAGCACGACGGGGAAGTAAATGTCGAACCGCGTTCCTCGGCCCACACGGCTGGCGACGTCGATGCCACCGCCGCACTGTGTGACGATCCCGAACACCGTGGATAGTCCAAGGCCGCTTCCTTTTCCCTCTTCCTTGGTCGTAAAGAACGGCTCGAAAATGTGTGACTGCGTCTCGCGATCCATCCCACAACCCGTATCGCTTACGGACCACCGGGCATACGTGCCGGGCGGCAACGGCTGAACGTGATACGGCGGACTCTCCTGGAGCGTTTCACGCGAAATTTCAATCGTCAGGATGCCACCCTGGGGCATGGCGTCTCGAGCGTTGACGACCAGGTTCATCAGGACCTGCTCGAGTTGCGCCTGATCGGCTCTCACCCGGCTGTCCGAAGGATCGAGCGCGATGGCCAACCGGATGTCCGCCCCGATCAGCCGCCGCAGCATCGGCTCCAGGTTCGAGACGATGCTGTTCAGCGTCAGCACTTTCGGCTCGAGAGGCTGCTTCCGACTGAAGGCCAGCAACTGGCGAATCAACATGGCAGCCCGCTCCCCGGCTTTTTGCGTCTCCGCGATCTTTCCTTGCAGGGGATGGTCGGGCCCCAACTCCGTCGACAACACGTGGCTGTAGCCCATAATGACCGTCAACAGGTTGTTGAAGTCATGGGCGATCCCCCCCGCCAGCCTACCGACGGCCTCCATTTTTTGCGCCTGGCGGAGCTGCTTTTCGCTTTGCCGAAGCGCTTCTTCGGCGCGCTGGCGCTCTCGGCGCTCGTCTCGCTCACGCAGCGCCCGTTGCACGGACGGCACCAATCGTCCCAAGCGCTGTTTGAGGACATAATCCGTTGCGCCCTGATGCATCGCATCGATCGCCAGCTCCTCACCGATCAAGGCCGAAACGAAGAGAAAGGGCACCTCAGGAGCATGTTGACGGGCGAGAGCCAAGGCGCTGATGCCGTCGAAGCCGGGAAGCGAATAATCGGCAAGAATGAGGTCGTAGCCGCCCTCCTTGAGAGCGGCGAGGAATTCCTTGCGGGTATCCACACGCTGAGCGAGGCATGAAAGGCCAGACTCAGCCAAGGTCGCTGACACCAAGTCGGCGTCGACCGGATTGTCCTCCAGATGCAAGAGACGTAGCGGCTGGTTCACAAGTCCTTTATCGGTCCGGAGGGCTAAGTCTTGGATTCGACGCCTGCGGGCGGCGGTTCATTGATGACACCCCAAAACACGCCCAGTTCCTTCACCGCGGTAATGAACTGATGGAATTCGACCGGCTTCACAACATAGGCATTCGCCCCCAGCGCATAGCTCTGGGCCAAATCCTTTTCTTCACGGCTCGAAGTCAACATCACGACCGGGATGGGTTTCAAGTCTGCATCGCTCTTGATGGTGCGAAGGACTTCCAGCCCATCGACCTTCGGCATCTTGAGATCAAGGAACACGACGGCGGGATTCCCCTGCTGCCTCCCCCTGTACGACCCGCGGCAGTAGAGATAATCGAGGGCTTCGGCTCCATCATGGCAGACAACGACCTTGTCGGCGATGTGATGCTCTTCCATGGCGGCAAGGGCCAGCTCCGCATCGCGCGGATTATCTTCGGCCAGGAGTATCGGTTTCACAATCGTCATGACG
This sequence comes from Nitrospira sp., assembly GCA_035760745.1. Taxonomy (GTDB): domain Bacteria; phylum Nitrospirota; class Nitrospiria; order Nitrospirales; family Nitrospiraceae; genus Nitrospira_C. The sequence continues at coordinate 1,727 of DASTSI010000030.1, forward strand.
CTGACCTCTTGCTGGGGAGTGAAAAATAAAATGTCGCACCCTGATCGACCGCGCCTTCCGCCCACGTACGTCCGCCATGGCGGTGAATGATGCGCCGGACGTTGGCCAATCCGATGCCCGTCCCTTCGAATTCGTCGTTCCGGTGCAGCCGCTGGAAGACTCCGAAGAGTTTGTTGGCGTACTGCATGTCGAACCCGACGCCGTTGTCGCTCACGTAGAGCACGACCTCGCCAGGCGCTCCGGGCTTGGCGCCGATGTCGATCCGCGGCTGGCTCCTCGTCGCAGTGAATTTCACGGCATTGGAAATGAGATTCGTGTAGACCTGCCGCAGCATGGCCGGATCACCGGAAACTTGCGGCAACGGCATCATTGTCCAAGAGATCGTCTTCTCATGCAAGTCTAGACGCAAATCCTGGATCACCGTCTTGACGAGTTGGTCCAGGTCTATCGTCGTATGCAGCATTTCCTGACGTCCCATCCTCGAAAACACCAGCAAATCGTCGATCAATTGGCCCATTTGCTTCGCTGAATCCGAAATCGTTTGAAGGTACCGTTGCGCCTTGTCATTCAGCGAGGTCCCCGAGGCCTTCGCGAGCAGAGCGGCGTAACCATCGATATGGCGCAGCGGCGCGCGAAGATCATGAGAGACCGAGTAGCTGAAGGCCTCCAACTCCTTGTTCGCCGCATGCAACAGTTCTCCCCGGCGCTTCAACTCGGCCGCCACCCGGCGACGCGCCGAGATATCATGATGGATCAGATAGTACACCGAGCCGAGCAGAACCAATTGCAGGAGCGCTCCGAAGACGAGCAACGCAATGGTCGTTCGGGTACTCGAGGCGGATCGCAGGAGCCTTTCCTGCATGAGACGCTGCTCGGCGCTTTCGAGCTCGCCGATCACCCGGTGGATGGCCGCCAGCTCAGCGGTCGCCGCACCGGACAGCGCCAGGTGCCGGACACCCGACGCCCCATGCTTTTCGCGCTGGGCGATGGCGGTGCTCTCCACTTCAAGCTGGCGCTCGATCAACTGCGTCAAGGTCGCCACCCTGGCGTTCTGCTCGGGAACGAGAGCCGTGAGGGAGCGCAGGTAGCGGAAATACTCCGGGGCTTGCTCCAGCACCGTGCGGTGGGCTTTCAAGTACGATTCATCCCCCGTCACCAGAAACCGACGATGGCCGTTCTCAGCTGCATCAAGCGTCTCTGCGATGGACTCCAGCAGCTGGATCAGCTCATGACTGGCTGTATCGGACCGGCTGTTTTGGACGACGACCGACGTGTTCCGATACGACACTGCGCTGATGATCACGATGACCGCGAAGACCAGCCCGAAACCCATCAGGACACGCTGCTCGATCGACCACCGTGTCAGCCAGGATGGAAGACGACGCTTCTCAGGCTTTCGGATTGCGGCAGAAGAGGCGCTTGGCTTCGGATCCTCCGGAGAAACCGAGGCCAAAGGAACCGGTCGGTCCTGTGTCACTGTCTCCATGATGGCCGTAAGTGCGCGTGAACAGAGGGTGATAACGCTCTGAACTGTACTCTGGCCCGGACGACCCTGCAAGCAATATTTCAGTCAGACGCGGCGGATATCAAGCCGGCAATCAGAAGATCAGCCGCCCGACGGCACGACGGGCATGAGCGGCGGGAGCGAAGCAGCGGGACCGGCCAGGTTGGAGAACATCATCGTCGCGGCTACGACCCAATCAATGACCGGCTGCGGGTACACGCCCATGATCAAGGTCCCTGCTAGGCCGATGTAGACGACCGCCTTCATCGGGCCCGAGACGGAGAGGGGGGAAGAATCATGCGGCTCCACGATGTACATCTTCTTCACCACGATCAAATAATAATACATGGAGATCACGATATTGATGAGCCCGACGGTGATGAGCGTGTACAAACCCTCTTTAATGGCAGCGACGAAGATGTACAGTTTTCCGATGAATCCGGCGAGCGGAGGAACTCCCGCGAGTGACAGCAGGAAGATGAGCATGGAGAATGCGAGGAAGGGCGCTCGGCGACCCAAGCCGCTGTAGTCGTCGATTTCTTCGCTGCCGATGGCCTGGCTGACGGCAATGATGATGGCGAAGGCTCCGAGATTCGCAAAGAGGTAGGTCAACAGATAGAACAGGATCGCATCGTTGCCCATTTTCGTCCCGGCCGCCAGGCCGATCAGCACATTGCCGATTTGCGCGATGCCGGAATATGCCAGCAGCCGTTTGATATTGCGTTGGGCGATGGCCACGATGTTCCCGTACGTCATCGACAGGACTGACGCGGCGACCAGCATCATGACCCACGTCGGCTTGAATGACGCCAGCGCGACGAAGAACATGCGGAGGAGGATCGCGAAGGCGGCCCCTTTGGGAGCAATCGACAAGAAGGCCGTCACGGGGGTGGGGGATCCATGGTAGGTATCCGGGATCCAGGAATGAAAGGGCACCGCCCCGATCTTGAAACCCAGTGCACCGAAGATCAACAGGAAGCCGATGATAAGCCCCGGGGTCGGCTGAACGGATTTCATATCGGAAAAGACGAGCTTCCCCGTCTCTCCATACACGAGGCTGATCCCGTAGGCCAACAGGCCCGCCGCGAAGACTCCGAGGATGAAGAATTTCAGCCCGGCCTCGTTGGACGCGACGTCCTCACGAAGGTAGGAAACGAGCACATAAAACCCAAAGGTGCTGAATTCCAGCGTGACGAAGACGGAGAGCAGATCATTGGCCGACGCCATGAACATCATGCCGAGCGCGGACATCACCACGAGGAAATAGTATTCTCCACGGAAAAAGCTGAATCGCTGGACATAATCCATAGAGGAGAGGACGACGAGGATCGTCGCTGCGACGATGAACATCTTGAAAAACAGCGCCATCCGGTCGACCACGAACATATCGCCGAAGAGCGTCCCCGTGAGGTTCGAGGCGTCGAACCAGGCGAGACAGCCGAAGGTCACAATCAATCCCGCCATGCTGAGATAGGCAAGCTGCTCCTTCGGCAAGCGCGGGAACGAAAAGTCGACGATCAGCAGGAGGCACAACCATCCGGTGAGGATGATCTCAGGCAGCAACAACAGCAGGTCGGATGCGGAGATCGAAAGCGAGAAGGTCATCGTGAATCTGAACCTTGCGAAGACCGCGGCGACGGTCCTGAACCGGAGGTTCTGGCCATCACACGATCAGTTGACTCTTGGGCGGAACCCGAGACGCCGCTCCCGGCCACTGCCCCCTGGCTGTCCCCCCCTGCCACGGGCAGGACTTGGGTGACCCTCGCCACGAGGGGGTCGACGCCGGAGCGCACGACGTCATAGAGATGCATGGGGAACAGCCCAAACCCGATGCTCACGGCGATCATAATGAGGAGCGGAAGCCGGTCCACGACCGCCACCGCGTCGTGCGAGTGGCTGTACTTCTGATCCATCGGTCCGTAGAACAGTCCGCGCATCATTTTAAAGAGATAGGCCAGAGTGAGCACAATCCCGATGACGGCGATGATGACCTGAAGCGGATATTTGTTCCAGCTGCCGACGATGATCATGACTTCGGCGATGAAATTCACGGTCCCCGGCATGCCGATGGAGGCCATGCAGGCAATGACGAAACAACCGGCAATGAACGGCATGCGGTTCGAGAGCCCGCCCAGGGACGGGATATCCCGAGTATGGGTTTGGTCATACACCCAGCCGGCCATGGCGAACAGCATGCCGGTCGCCATGGCGTGCGCGAACATATAAATGACCGCCCCCGCCAAACTGATATAGTCCAAAGCGGCCATGCCGAGAAACACGTATCCCATGTGACTGGAACTCGAATACCCGATCACATACTTGGTGTCCTTTGCGTAGAACGCGACGAATCCGCCGTAGATAATGCTGAACACGCAGAGCACCGCCGCAATGGGCATCAGTTCGCGGGTCGTGTCCGGCAGAATCTCGTAGGCGACGCGGATGATGGAAAAATGCCCGAGCTTCATCAGCACGCCCGCATGGAGCATGCTCGTCGCGGCCGGAGCGGCGGCGTGGCCCACCGGAGACCAGGAATGGAGCGGCCAGAGCGGGGCGATCGAGGCGAAGCCGAAGAAGATCAACACCCAGATGATCTTGTCCAGCGTCGTCCCGAGGACCGGGATATTGAGCTTGGCCTGTTCGCGCAACACCAGGATGTCGAAGGTGTTCAGGCCGGAATACTTGTAGATGAGCAGAATCCCCATCAGCGCCACGACGGCGAAGGCCGAGAGAAACAGGACCAGCTTCATCGCCGCATACTCTTTGCTGTTGGAGGCGAAGTTGAAGATGAAACCGACGGAGTCGCGGAGCTTGAGCCCCTCGGGGTCCGTCATTTCGAGATACTTCTTCGTGTGACTGCCCCACATGCCCAGCAGCAAGTACATCGGGATGACGGACATCTCGTAGAAAAAGTAGAGGAAGAACAAATCGAGGGACATGAAGACGCCGATCGTGGCGGCGGCCAGGATCAGGAGCCAGATGTAAAATTCCTTCGTGCGGTCCTTGATATGCCAAGAGACGAAGATGCCGGCGAACAACAGAATCGACGAGGCAAGGACGAGCGGCGTGCCGACCCCGTCCACGCCCAGGTGCAGCGAAATTCCCAGCTGCCTGGACCATTCATATTTTTGGACGAACTGGAACCCGCCCTTCATCGAGTCATAGGCGAAAAAGAGGTAGAGGGAGGCGAGGAGCGAAACGAACGCCGACCCTGCCGCAATTCCGCGGACGAGCATGGGCTGCCGGTTGGACACGAAAATCAGCGCAACGGCGCCGGCGAACGGAGCAAAGAGAATGTAGAGCAGCACGTACTCGGCCATCTTCAATTCCTGCCGAATCGGGAGGCGAGAGGCATGGACACTGCTTCCGTCTGTACGGGTCGTCCCTCGTCCAATACTTTCTCGATTCTCCCGCCTTGCCGTTCAGCTTGCAGCCCCGTCACCGTGCCATGGTTGATCCGGTCCACCAGAGCTTGAATCGATCCGTTCATCATCCGGAGGAACGGAGCGGGATAGAGGCCGATCCACAGGATCATTGCAGATAAGGAAAGGGCGATGACGGTCTCGCGAAGGTGCAGATCACTCATCGATTCCTTGACCGCTCTTCCGAGCGGACCCAGCATGGCGCGCTCGTAGTACCAGAGGAAATAGGCGGCCCCAGTGATGACTCCCGTCACCGCAATCGCACCGTAGAGCCAGTAGGCCTGAAACGTGCCGAGCAGGATCAGAAACTCACCGACGAACCCGTTGGTCCCCGGGAGCCCGATCGAGGCCAGCCCGATGAGCAAAAAGAAGGCCGCGAGCAGCGGTGTCCGCTTCGCCATGCCGCCAAAGGCGGCCAACTGGGTCGTCTGCTGCCTGGTGTAGAGAAATCCCGCAATAAAGAAGAGCCCGGCCGTGCTGAAGCCCAGGTTGATCATCGTCAGAAGGCTGCCTTGGAGCCCTTGAAAATTCAGCGCGAACAGTCCCACGACGACAAACCCCAGATGGCTGATGCTGCTGTAGGCTAGGAGCCGGCGAAAATCAGGTTGGATCAGCGCCGTGATTGCGCCGTAGACGATCGCGGCAAGCCCCAGGGCCATCACGATCATCACGACGTTCGGATCCCGGGACGCATCCGGCAGCAACGGAATGCTGAACCGGATGAACCCGAACGTACCGAGCTTTACACCGGCCAGCATGACCGCCATCCCGACCGGACCTTCGAGCAACGCATCCGGCAACCAGGTATGAAACGGAAAGACCGGGGCCTTGAACGCGAATCCCAAGAACATCAGCCAGAAGATCAGCACTTGCATCCCGACGGGAATCGGCACGGTGAGCAGTTCCAGCAGATCGAATGAGTAGACCCGATCCATGCGATGGATGGTCGCCCACTGGTGATAATTGATATCCAGGAGGGCGATTCCCACGAGCATGAACACGCTGCCGAGCAGTGTGTAGAGCACGTACTTGAGCGCCGCGTAATGACGTTCCGCTCCCCCGCCCCAGAGCTTGATGAGGAAATAGCTCGGGATGAGCATTAATTCCCAAAACACGAAGAAGAGGATAAGGTCCAGCGAGACGAAAATGCCCATCGTCGCCGTCTCGAGCGCCAACAGCGACATCATGTACAGCTTGATCTGGTGCCGGACGGTGTCCCAGGAATAGATCACCACCAAAACGGTCAGGAAAGCCGTGAGCCCCACGAACAGCACGCTGACGCCGTCGACGGCCAGGTGGTAGCTGACGCCCAGCGCGGGGATCCAGGGCACATGCTCGACGAACTGCATCGCGGGAGTATCCGGGACGAACCGGGCCAGCACGAAAATCGTTAGGGCGAGCTCGACGAGCGAGATGGTCAAGGCGGAAGTACGGACCATATCCTCGTCGTCGAAGAGCCACAGCACCGCCGCACCGACGAGCGGAAAGAACAGAATGCAGGACAGGATGGGAAACGTGGACGACAGTTCTTCCAACATCGTGATTACCGCTGCTGCACGATGAACTGAATGGCGACGGCCAACAGGAACAGTCCCGCGACGATAATGGCGGCGTAATGATGCACCATGCCGCTCTGCAGCTGCCGCCACTGCCTCGCCAAGAGGTGATTGCCGTACCCGATAATATTGAGACCGCCGTAGATCACGTGTTTTTCGATCCAAGTGGATCCGGCGGCGCCAAGCTCGGCCAACTGCCCCACCGCGCGAACGACGCCGTCGATCACCATACGGTCGAACCAATCGAACGCCAGACCCAGCTTCTTGGTCGGCTCGACAAAGAGGACGTCGTACAACTCATCGACGTAGTACTTGTTCAGCAATGTCGCGTAGATCGGCTGGACCTTCGCCGCCCAGCGGTCCGGCGCCGTGGGATTGAGACTGTAGAGATAGTGAGCCAGTGCCCAGCCGAGGAATGCGATGCCGGTGGCGATCATCATGAGCGTCAATACCGTCCCGGTACCGACCTCATGCTCGCCTGCAATCCCGGCGACCGGAGCGAGAAATCGATGCAGCCAGCCGTGCTCGGGGGGGAATCCCACGAAACCGCCCACGAGCGACAGCAGCGCAAGCACCATGAGCGGCGCGATCATCACCATCGGCGATTCGTGGACATGCGCCTCCGCATGGTGATCCATTCTGGATGCGCCGTAAAACGTGAGATACAGCAGCCGGAACATATAAAAGGCGGTGAGGAACGCGCCGATCGCCGCCATGCCGTAGAGGAGGTAATGGTGATGGGTGAACGCATGGGCCATGATCTCGTCCTTGCTCCAAAATCCGGCTAAGGGAGGTAGGCCCGCGATGGCGATCGTGCCGATGAAAAACAAGCGATGCGTCCAGGGAATCTTCTGACTCAGGCCTCCCATCTTCCGGATGTCCTGCTCGCCGGAAAGCGCATGGATCACAGACCCGGCGGCGAGAAACAGCAGCGCCTTGAAGAAGGCATGGGTCATGAGATGGAAAATCGCCGCTGTGTACGCTCCAATGCCGCACCCCAGAAACATGTACCCTAATTGACTCACGGTCGAATAGGCGAGCACCCGCTTGATATCGGTTTGGACCAAGCCGATCGTCGCGGCGAAGAGCGCAGTGGCGCCTCCCACCGCTCCGACCACGGTTAACGCCGTGGACGACAGATCGAAGATGGCATGATTCCGCACGATCATATAGACGCCGGCAGTCACCATCGTGGCGGCATGGATCAGAGCGCTGACGGGGGTAGGACCTTCCATTGCGTCCGGCAACCACGTGTAGAGCGGAATCTGCGCCGACTTGCCCACGGCGCCGACGAGCAGGCAAAGGGCGATTGCGGTCGCCATCTCCGGGGACAGATGGCTGATTTGTGAGAAGGCCTTGGTGTAGTCAAGGGTTTTGAAGTTGATGAAGACGAGGAAAATGGCCAGGAGAAACCCGGCGTCGCCGATGCGGTTGACGACGAAGGCTTTCGATGCGGCTTTGGCCGCCGAAATTTTGTCGTAATAGTACCCGATCAGCAGGTAGGAGCAGAGGCCGACGCCTTCCCAACCGATGAAGAGCACCACGTAATTGTTCCCCATCACAAGCAGCAGCATCGACACCATGAACAGGTTCATGTACGTGAAGAAACGCGTAAAGCCGTCTTCTCCGTGCATGTACCCGACCGAGTAGACATGGATCAGAAAGCCGACGCCTGTAACGACGAGCAGCATCACGCAGGTCAGCGGATCGACGAGGTACGCCAGGTTGATCGAGAGATCCCCGCCGAAGATCCATTGGTAGGCAATGACCTCGTGCGCGATTCCCGTCTGAAGCACATCCGCTACCACGCCGACCGTGCAGAGGAACGACAGGCCCACGGATCCCCAAGCCAGACGATGAGCCCAATCGTGGGACCACAGGTAGCGGCCCAAAAGACCGTTGGCCAAGACGGCGAGCAGGGGGAACACGGGAATGAGCTTGATGAGCAGATCCGTCACGTCAGCCTTTACCACTTCAGCAGGTTCATTTCATCGACGTTCGTGGAGATCTTTCCCCGGAACACCACAATGATGATGGCCAGTCCCACCGCCGCCTCCCCGGCCGCGATTGCAATCACGAAGAGCGCGACCAGCTGCCCGGCCATCGATTCCAGATAATGTGAAAACGCCACCAGATTGATGTTGGCCGCGTTCAGCATGATCTCGACCGCCATGAGCACGATGATGAAATTGCGGCGGATCAAGACTCCGAGCAGTCCGGTCATGAACAGGACGGCGCTGACGGTAATGTAGGCACTCAAGGGAACCATAAAATTTCAGCAGCCACCTTTATCCCTGGCGACGTTCTGCATCGATGGGTTTCGGCGTCTTTGCCAGCACGATGGCCCCGATGATGGCGCCCAAGAGGAAGACCCCGACGATTTCAAACTGCAACAGGTAATCGCTGAACATCTTGATGCCGATTGCATAGGTATTCCCGTCCTGCAGCACGAGATCGGCAGGTGCATCCCCCTTCGCACCGCTGAAAGGCGAGCGGAACAGCAGGGCGAGCACGTACAAAGAGCCGAGCACGGCTGGGACGAGAAAGTACATGAAGGAAGCGTGAAAGTACCGCTCTTCGGTCTTGAGGTTCAACAACATCAGCACGAACAAATAGAGCACGAGGATGGCGCCGGCATAGACCACAACCTGCACCGCCCACAAGAACTCCGCGTTGAGGAGGATGAACAGGCCCGACACATGAAGCAGGAGGGCCAGCAACGCGAGGCCGCAGTGGACCGGGTTCTTCAGGGCAACGGTGAAGACCCCGGCGGCGATGCTCATTAGGGCGAAATAGGCGAAGAAAACGGGGATCATCGTGGCTAGCTTAAATGTTTCGGCGCCGACTGCGTCGGTTTCAGCACGGACTGGGGGAAGTAATACCGGTACTCGCGGCTCTGCTCGACGTTCTTCTCCTGATTATGGGCGTACAGATACTTCTTCGCGTCCTCGAGATGCCGCTCGCCGATGTCATAGAGCCGCCGCTTGTCGAACAAGAGCGTCCGCTTGTCGTGGGTCGAAAACTCGTACATCTTAGTCATGGCCAACGCATTGACCGGACAGGCTTCGACGCAGTACCCGCAGAAGACGCACTTGGTGATGTCGATGTAGAACTCGCTCGCGTACCGCTGGAGCGGCCGTTCCGCGTCCTCGGAGCTGATGACCTTGATGCACCGGGAGGGACAGGCCGCCTCGCACAAATCACATCCGACGCACCGTTCCCGGCCGTCGTCATAGCGCAGCAGGCCGAGCGCGCCGCGATGCGTATCCGGTATGGTTCGTTGCTCCCGAGGATACTGAAACGTGATCGGTTTGTGGAACATGTGCTTGAACGTCACCTTCATGGCGTCCCAAATTTCGTAGAACAACGCGGCCTGAAGGAGTTTCTTCGTCAGAGCACCGATACTCATCGTCTCTGCACCTACGCCTTTTCGATCGTCACGTCGGTCCGCTTGAACGAGGGGACGCCCGTGACCGCGTCGACGTGGACCGACATGAGATCCTTTACCGGCGGCTCGTTGAAATGCTCGGGGAAGAAGCAGGTTCCGGCAGCGAGGGTATGGTCGATTTGCACGCCGACCTGTAGCGAGCCGCGATCCGAGGTGATCCGCACGGTCTCCCCGTCCGCCAATCCCAACCGCTCCATGTCCGACCCATTCATCCTGACGCGGCCCGTGTTCGGCGCAATCTTCACCAATCCCGGCGCCCTGGTAGACAGCTTTCCGGAATGGTAGAGACTTTGCCCCATCAGCAAGGTGAAGGGACGCTGCGCGCCGCCGGACGGCACGGAGCCGTAGCGACGGGCGACCGAAGCCGCGTAGCCGTTCGCGAGATAACCGTCTCCTGTAGGTAGGACTTTTCGTGGCTGCCCAAGATTATAGTACCCGGGAAGAAGCTTCATAATTTCCGACTGAACGTCGTTCGCCGATTCATACGTCCACTGCCGACCCAACCCGCTGGCGAGGGCCGTCATGATCTGCCAGTCAGGGACGCTTTCGCCGATGGCATCCATGGCCTGCCTCACTCGCAACACGCGTCCTTCTAGATTCGTGAAGGTCCCGTCCTTCTCCGCATAGGTGCAGGCCGGCAGGACCGCGTGCGCCATGCGGCCCGTTCCAGTCAGAAACGGATCCTGAACGACCAGGAGATCAAGCCGATCGAGCGCGGCTTTGATGTCCATCGAGGACGGCAAGGTCTCGAGCGGATTTTCGCCGACGAGGTACAGCGCCCGGATCTGCCCGGTTCGACATCGCTTCAGGATTTCGATCAGATTCGCGCCGGATCCCACGGCAGGAAGCGGCGCCCCCCACGCCGCGGCAAACCGCTCGCGCGCCGCTTGATCTTCGAAGGAGGCGAGTCCCGGAAGAAACTCAGGGGCCACTCCCATGTCGACGGCGCCCTGCTCGTTCGGCTCCTCGGTCACGGTATTGACTCCGCACCCTGGCCGGCCCAGCTTCCCGGTGATCCAGGCCAAGTCGATCAGCTTCAGGACGTTCTGATATCCGTCGGGCTGCCTCACGATGCCCTCGGCACAGAGGATGATCGAGCGCGGAGATTCGGCGAAGATCGTCGCTGCGTCTTTCAGGTGTTCCGCGGTCAGACCGGTCTTGGTCGCAATCTGTTGGAGGGAGAGCCCCGTGACCGCCGCCTTGAGCGCCGCGAACGCCTGCGGATGCTTCGTGACGGTGTCGTCATCCACGAGGTCCAGCTCGAGCGCCGCCTTCACCAGCCCGTCGATGACGAGACCTTCCGTGCCTGGTCTGATCAGGAAGGAATGAGACGCCAGCTTGCCGAGATTGGTCACTGACGAATCGAAGACCATCACTTGAGCCTTGTAGACGCGAATCGCTTCTTTGATCCGCACCGACGTCAATGGATTGGTCTCGGTGAGGTTGGAGCCGATCACCAGCAGCGCCTTCGCTTTGGTGAAATCTTCCCAGTCGTTCGTGGCGCGGCCGACGTTCAAGGCGTCCTTGGAGGCTCGGACAAAATTCATGTGGCCGTAACGGGCGCTGCTGTCCATGTTGTTCGTGGCGAAGGCAGTCCTCATCAGTTTTTGGAACAGGTACAGCTCTTCGTTGGTGCAGCGGGCGGTGATGAGTCCCGCGATCGCGTCCGGTCCATGCTTCTTCTTGATGTCCGCAAAGCGCTCGACGGCAAAATGCATCGCCTCCAACCACGGCACTTCCGTCAACTGATTCCCCTTGCGTAACAAGGGATACTTCAGTCGAAGCGGCGAGTCGATGTACTCGAAGCCAAATCGGCCCTTGACGCAGATGCCCCCATGTCCTTTCGCCGTGTCGGCCCGATCCCCCCACTTGTTCTTCCAGGAGAGCGGCGAGGTGACACGGATGACCTGCGTATCCTTCGTCTCGACGTGCAGCTGGCAACCGTCGCCGCAGTAGTTGCAGGTCGTCGTGGTCTTCTTCATCTGCCAAGGCTTGTAGAGGTACTTGGAAAACTTATTCGTGATGGCGCCGACCGGGCAAACGGCGAGACAGTCACCGCAGAATTCGCAGGACAGCGGCACATCCCCTTTTGCGACGACCTGATTAAAGCCGCCCTTCTTCATGAATTGCAGGGCATCGATCATCAACACGTCCTTGCAGACGTTGATGCACTCGGCGCAGGCGATGCAACGGTTCATGTTGAAGTCGAGGACCAGGCTGCGGGTGTCTTCGGGGATAAACTTCTGTTTGGCGTTCGCCAGATTGGTCACACCGTGCAGAAACGCCATGTCTTGGAGTTCGCAATGGCCGTCGGCATCACAGACCGGACAATCGAGCGGATGAACCGACAGATGCTTCTCGACCGCCTTCTTCCGGGCCTGGAACAAATCGTCCCCTTCCGTCCGTATGACCATGCCGGCGGTCGCCTTCGCCGTGCAGGAACGAACCGGGGCCTTCTTCCCTTCCTGCATGACCAAGCACATGCCGCAGGATCCGAAGGGATCGAACGTATAGTGATAACACATGGCCGGAATGATCTTGCCGGTGCTCGCGATGACGTCGTAAAGGGAAACCCCGTCCCTCGCGGTCACGGTTCTCCCGTCGATGGACAGTTCGATCCTCGCGGCGTCGACTTCGGGATTTGTCGCTGGCTTTAACCCCATATGTTTTCCTCTTCCGTCGCAGCACGTTCGACGGAGCGATGGCCGGGTGCTCGAGACGCGCGCGTCACGGAACGCGTACCCATTCTGCGCGCCTCACCGATCACACTCTCCCATCACGATATCGTAGGTCCCGAACAGCGTGATCGCATCGGCGATCATATAGCCCCTCGACATATGGTCGAACGCCCCCATATGAATAAACGAGGGAGCGCGAATCTTGAGGCGATACGGCTTTCCGCCTCCGGTGCTCACGATGTAGAAGCCCAGCTCACCCTTGTGCGCCTCCGTCCCGCAGTAGATCTCGCCCGGAGGGGCGTTGAACCCCTGCGAGAACAGCTTGAATTGTTGGATCATCGACTCCAAATTCGTGAAGACCCGCTCCTTCGGCGGCAACGTCACGCTCGGGACGTCGGCCATGATTCGCCCCTCCGGGATCTGCTCCAAACATTGCCGCACGATCTTGACGCTCTCGTACATCTCCATGACCCGGATCCAGTAGCGATCGTACGTATCGCCGTTCTTACCCAGAGGGACATTGAATTCACACTTGGGGTAGGCCGAGTACGGCTGCGCCTTGCGAAGGTCATAGTCAACGCCCGAGCCCCTGAGCGTCGGACCGCTCAAGCCGAAGCTCACGGCATCCTCGGCAGAGATGACGCCCACACCCTTGGTCCGGGCCAGCCAAATGCGGTTCTTTTCCAAAAAGACGATGTACTCGTCGATCTTCGGCGGGAAATAATTTAGGAACTGATCCAGCTTGGCGAGGAGAGAAGGCGTGAAATCTCGCTCGACTCCGCCGATACGGTACCAGCTGGTGGTGAGCCGGGCGCCGCAGAGCTCGTCGAACCAGTCGAGGAGGATTTCCCGGTCTCGGAAGCAGTAAAAGAAGACCGTCATGGCGCCGATGTCGAGGGCCTGCGTGCCGAGCCAGAACAGGTGCCCGATGATTCGTTGGACTTCCGCCACGATCGTGCGAAGGTATTCGGCGCGATCCGGCACGGCAATATTCATCAACTTTTCCACGGCGCGGCAATAGGCGAAGTTGTTGTACATCGCGCAGACGTAATCGAGTCGGTCCGTATGAGGAATAAATTGGTGATACGTGCCCTCCTCGGCAAGTTTCTCCACGCCGCGGTGGAGAAATCCCATGACCGGAGTCGATTTCACCAGTCGTTCGCCCTCCAACTCGAGAATGACTTTCAGAACGCCATGGGTGCTCGGATGCTGCGGCCCCATGTTGAGCAACAGCTCCTCGGTACGGAGCGTTGGAAGGGTCTCGCTCTCCGGATGCGTCGGATCGACTTTGTAGACCGTCGTTCTCTGATCTTCAAATGCCATAAGGCGCCGTCTTACCGCACCGTCTCGTCCAGAAACTCGAACGTGTCCCGCCACCCCTTGCCGCGGAGGGGAAAGTCCTTCCGGAGCGGATAGCCTTCCGTATAGTCGTCGGGCATCAGAATGCGCCGGAGATCGGGATGATGCCGGAACCGGATTCCCATCATGTCGTACACTTCCCGCTCCATGAATTCCGCGCCTTTCCAAATGTCCGTGAGCGAGTCGACCACGGGGTCCGATTCCGGAACCCAAGTTTTGAGCCGGATCCGGTGGCGTTTGCGAATCGAATACAACTCGTACACGACTTCAAAGCGTTCTTCGTCGTCGGGCCAGTCCACCGAACTGACGAGCACGATGTAGTCGAAATCCATTGCCGGATCATCGTGGAGAAACCGAGCGACGTCATGCAGCCTGTCCCTTGTGACCGTCACGGCCAGGTCGCCCCGCCATTCAACGGCTTTCACAAAGCCGACCGAAAAATTTTCCTTGATCCGATCCGCCAGCAACTGAAGAGACATCCGCGCTACCCCTTCAGGGCCGTCTTGACCTGTTCCGGTTGCTTCACGAACACGCGCTTTTGCATGATGCGGTCTTGAAGTTTCAGGATCCCATCGAACAAGGCTTCCGGCGTCGGGGGGCATCCGGGCACATAGATGTCGACGGGAACGAAGCGGTCGACGCCCTGCACGACGCTGTAACTGTCGTAGATGTTCCCCGACGTCGCGCAGGATCCCATCGCGATCACGTACTTCGGCTCCGGCATTTGATCGTAGATCTTGCGGATCACCGGAGCCATACGGCGGCACACGGTGCCGGCCACAATCATGAGGTCCGACTGCCTGGGGGAGGCTCGGAAGACGCCGGCACCATAGCGATCCATGTCGTAGCGCGACGAGACGGCCGCGATCATTTCGATGGCACAACAGGCCAAACCGAAGGTCATCGGCCAGAGCGACCCTTTGCGGGCCCAATTCACGGCCTTTTCAACTGTCGTCGTGACCACGTCCGGGGCACCATCTTTTTCCTGGCGCCCCAATTGAATCAATCCCATTCCAATGCCCCCTTCCGCCAGGCATACACGTACGCCACCAGAAAGAGCGCGATAAAGATCAGCATCTCGACCAAGCCGATGAGTCCCAATTTCTCAAACGTCACGGCCCAGGGATACAGAAAGATCACTTCGATGTCGAAAATGACGAAGAGCATGGCAAAGATGTAATAGCGCACGGGAAAAGGCATGCGGGCATCCGAAAACG
>DASTSI010000031.1:0-2715 GCA_035760745.1 Nitrospira sp.
TTTATGATCTCTTCGCTTCGCGCCCGCGCCGGCCATTCTGCCTCCGCGCGTTCGGGACAGCTTGGCGCGGCGCCGGGCCAGCGGCGACAGGCCCTTGGACTGATCGTAGGCCAATTCGGCTTCCGAACGCTGAACGTAGTACGGACTGACAATCATGCCGGCTTGCTCGCCTCGGGACAATCGTTCGATGCCCGCCCTTCCGACCGAGACCGCCGAGGGTCTCGCCGTCTCGCCGGACTTCTCCGTTATGGTAAGGGCCCTTGGGAGCGCAGCCCTGATGGCCGCCGCGTCGCGGATCCAGCCGTCGCCGAAGAGGACGGTGGGTCCGACGAGGGTCTCCGCCAACTGGACCGGAGATCCGACTTGTTCCGGGAGGACGCGCTCCAGATCGTCATTGATCCATCGAAAGACCGCCCAGTACACCTCTCCCCGCCTGCTCGTCAGGACGGGACAAAGCAGGTCCGGGGATCCTCGGAAATTCCAGGCCATGGCTTCTAACGTGGGCACGGTCGCGAGAGGCAGCTGCGTAATCGTCCGGAATCCCAGCATTGTTGCGAGGCCGACCCGAAGGCCGGTAAAGGAGCCGGGCCCGATCGAGACCGCGAGTCCATCGAGCCGTCTCAGCGACAGCCCGGTCTCCCGAAACAGCCGATCAATGGTCGGGAGCAACAGCTTGGCGTGCGAACCAGCGGCTTCCTGGTCCTGCCGAGCGAACACCCGGTGATCATCGAGAATCGCGACGCTTTGCCAGGCGCTTGCCGTATCGACCGCGAGGATTTTCATGAGGTTGTACCGTACTCAGTACGCCGGACGGTGTTGCCTGGCCTGATCGTTCGCGGCCGGGTGCGGGGAAGCAGGGCCGATTCCGGGCACGACCCTAACTCCGACCCAGCTCGCTCGGCTTGATCGGCTGATTCGGGATGATCTCGTGAAACGTCACTTGGACCGCGCCCCGTCCCTTGCCGTCCTCCAGCGAAATTTTAAACGGGCGCAGCAACGGCTCATTGACCGCGCTCGAGGCGGCCGGCAGCGCCGCCGCATCGCCCACCGGACGAAAATCATCATACTGAATTGACGCGTCCACTTCGCCGGATTCCGTGAGCCGCTCTTCTTTCACGACGAGAAAGGTCTGACGGTCGAACCACAGGCGTCGGCGCAGCGCTTCCGCGCCGTTCGAGGCGGGAGACGAGGGGCCGAAGATGTCCAATCGGTAGCGGTCGCCGTCTTCATGAAGTTTCACCGTTTCGTCCGCCGCGACCGTCCCAGTGCCCAGCACGCCGCCCATCGCCCAGACGCTGAGTTGAAAGGGACGTTCGAGTTTTCCCATCTCCTTCGTATCGGCGTTGGTCCCCGAGAGCACACGGCCCATGGTCGGCAGACGAAGGACGTACTGATCGCCGGCTTGCAGGAACTCGAACAACTCGCTCCCCACCGGGGTAAAGCCCCGGAGGCGCATGGCGTCCGGCCGTTGATAATAGACCGCGCCCTCGACGCGCGTGGCGATCGGCAGAATGCCGCCGCGAACCTTGGCGCTGAACAGCCCCTTGAGGCTCATGATCGCGGCTTCGCGCTGCCGGAGCAGCGTTGTCAATTCTTCGGCGGTGGCTTGGCGCAGGGCGGGCGCCTCCGGCTTGGCGGTCAACAGCGCGCAGCCGGCGAAAAGCAGACACACGAGCGTCAGCCGTAACGCGTGACGCGTCAGGCGCAGACCGCTGTCACGCCAAGAGCGCATCCAAGGCGTCTCCGACTTCATGAATCCCGATCAACTCGATGCCGTCTATCGTATCAAGTTTCGCGACGTTCCGTTCGGGCAGCAGGCACCGCTTGAACCCCATCTTGGCAGCTTCGCGTATGCGGAGCTCGGCTTGACTGATGGCCCGCACTTCCCCGCCGAGGCCGACTTCGCCCAGCACCAGCAGGCCGGGTTCGACCGCGACTTCCCGCAGACTGGACGTCACGGCCGCGACGATGCCGAGGTCGATCGCCGGCTCGTCAATGTGCATGCCGCCGACCACGTTGACATACACGTCCTGTCCGGACAGGTGAAGCCCCAGGCGCTTTTCCATCACCGCGAGCAGTAAGGAGACCCGGTTCAATTCGACTCCATTGGCCATCCGTTTCGGCATCGCGTAGCTCGTGGAGGAAACAAGCGCCTGCAATTCCACCAGAATGGGTCTGCTGCCTTCGAGACTGGAGACGACGACCGACCCGGTGCTGCGCTGGGCTCGCTCCGCCAGGAACAGTTCCGAGGGATTGCTCACCTGCTCCAGGCCCGAATCTTTCATCTCGAAGACGCCGATCTCGTTCGTCGAGCCGAACCGGTTTTTCACCGCGCGCAGAATCCGGTAGCTGTGCCCCTTGTCTCCTTCGAAATAGAGTACCGTGTCCACGATATGCTCCAGCAATCGAGGACCGGCGATCGCGCCTTCTTTGGTCACGTGCCCGATGATGAACACCGGCACGCCGGCGCGTTTGGCAAACCACATCAGCTGTCCGGCGACTTCCTGCACCTGACTGATGCTGCCGGGGGCCGAGGTGATCTGTTCCGTGTACACGGTTTGGATCGAATCGACGACCAGCGCTGCGGGTTGAATCTCTTGAACGGCTTTGAGGATCTGTTCAAGGGATGTTTCGGCGAGGATCAGGAGATGGGGGTGTTCGATGCCCAACCGCTGCCCCCGCATCTTGATTTGTCTGGGCGATTCTTCACCGGAC
>DASTSI010000032.1:0-3249 GCA_035760745.1 Nitrospira sp.
CGGCTGGATCTTCAGAAGTTGACACTATGCAAAACAATCAGGTGAATGTTGCCTTACGTACAAGTAATATAAATAGCGTTATCCGGCATCTGCCATCGCAAGGGCAAGGCTCCAGCTAAGGCTTCGCCGACGCGCAAGCGGGGCACCCATGGGTTCTCTCCGCGGTTTCCTTGCCGTGATTGTGCTCATGATCTTGGCGTTTACCACGCTGCGTTGTCCTCCGGGGCTGACAGAAGAATCGACCCTCATCTCTATTGGTCCTCGTCTCGGCTTCAGTGGCAAGACTCCCCTCTTGGGACGCCAACAACAATATCTGTTCAATTTGTATGACATCGCGGCGCTTTGGAGGCTTCCCTGGCAATGGCCGCTGGGTGAAAGCGATTCCAAAATTGAGACGAGACTGATCACCAGTGCCGGTGCGCTCAAAGGAGCAGGAGAGACAGGCCTGATCGCAACCTTGGTTCCGGACCTCGCCTTCAGCGCATGGAACGGGTTCCTGTCCGTCGACGTCGGGGCTGGCCTTGGACTTTTCTCCAAGTACCACTTTGGAGCTCAGGACTTCGGCGGTCCCGTGCAGATCGTGGCGACCGTGGGCGTCAATGTCAGTCCAATTGCTCATGCCTATGCGGGATTTCGTCTCCAGCATTTCTCCGATGCACACGTCTATGGACCCAATGCGCTCGGCGTCGATTTGTACATCGTGGAATTGGGTTATAGGTTTTGATGCCGCGATAAGTCGCTTTCCTTATTGCCGGCAGATCCTAATCCTTTCTCTCCGATTTCTATGTCAGGACGAGAAGAGCACGTCACATCTTTGCCATGCTCTCGAAGAGTCCATCTTGAGATCGGCGCATAAAGGTCGGCAAGTGGCTCTCGAAATACCGAACCGAATAGGCCGGAGAACCGCTGGAAGGCTGCCAGATGCAGAGAAATAAATATATCCGAGTAGATTCGTAGTCTTATGTGTGATTCGCGCGTCAGTCGCGTTGACTCCCCACGCAATAGGGCTCTACAGTATGATCGTTATGTGCTGAGCTACGCCGACTGTCCCATCTCTCGCGCAGCGGACCTCTTCCGCGCTGCGCGTCCGATTCCGCAGTCTTCGCCGCTCCGTTTAGCACCTTTCCCTCGATTCGTTCAGTAGGTGCGAATCCGATCAAGCTTGGTCATGGTGTTGTTGTTTGGTCGCGCCTCCTTCAATCGATGCTGTACTGGGAACTACGACTGTCTCTATCGACATGGAGGTTACACGATGCGGAAGTCTAGGCTCATAGGACAGATAATCATGGTGTCGCTGGTCATATCGATCGCTTTATGGCCGATGTCATTGACAAAGGCTGCCGAACAAGGCGCGAATCAGACGGCGGAGCGGGCGCCTGCCACGGATAAAAATACCGGCGCCACGAATTCGGTCGATGATACCCTCAAAGCGTGCCTCGCGAGGATTCCCAAGACGGCCACCGCCGGCCAGCACCTATTGGCTGAACAAAATTGCCGTGGGGAAGAGAGAATGAGACAAGAGGTACAAGCAGGTCCTCATTTTTAATCTCCTTGATCTCTCTCTCATGAGGCGGGCTGGTGTACCGTGCGGCGCCGAGTAAAATGCACGAGCAGGAAAGAGAACGGCCACCCAACGAATCTTAACAACTGACGCCAGATCGTCCCCATGAACGATCTGGCTGACCAGGGTGTTACCGGCATCTGCCCGACCTCGGGGCGAACTCGCTTGTGGTCCTCGGCCCTGATTGTAGCGTCTATCTCGTTACACGGGGCGGTTCTCCTTCTCTGACTCTCGTAAAGATCTCCGCGCCGCGATCATTATGATCGTCATGCCAATTCGCCGTGATGATGGCGGCTGACTGTTT
This sequence comes from Nitrospira sp., assembly GCA_035760745.1. Lineage (GTDB taxonomy): Bacteria > Nitrospirota > Nitrospiria > Nitrospirales > Nitrospiraceae > Nitrospira_C. Next base: position 1,866 of record DASTSI010000032.1, read on the forward strand.
CTTCTCCTTCCCTGTTTGTGACTCGCCATAAATGGCCTCTTTCGCGCAGTGCAGGTGCGATCATGTCGTTCGCCGCGTACTCCTGACGTAGCACTGACGCTCGGTGCCTTAGAGAACTGTCCGTGCCGAAGACCAGCCCATGGATGTCTCGCAAAAGGAAGATCAGCGGCGGTTCAACCGATGGCGCGCGTTCAAGATCCCGTGAGATGTCCGACCAGTGCGGCGGAACCAAGGCTCAAAAGGTGAGGCGGGAGAGGAGCGCGGTTTCTTTTGATACGACCGGAATCGAACCAGCGATCCCCGGTTTACAAATCGTTTGCATCGTTGTCATCATGTCCTGGAGCTGAGGGCCGATGGCGGATCGGCCGAGATCGTGTGAGAAAGGGTTGTTGGATCCCAAGGGTTTCGGAGCACCAGGCCCGCTATGACGAATGTGACCCCGATCACGAATCCCGTCGCAACACGGAGTTTAATGTCTGCGTCTTTTCGCACCTGACTCGCCACATCGACGAGCACCCTCACGACATCGTCGAGTTGGGCCATCAAGGCATTGAACCGATCCCCTGACTCTCGGGCGGTATGGCGTTCAGCTTCTTCTCGTATTCGTTCGGCCTCGATCGGAGCGCTTTGCCAGCGCCGGGCGAGCATGTGCATCGTTTGATCGGAAGACGACATGTAGCGATCCAGTTCCTGCCAGACCGCCTTGAAGTCGTCCACGTTCCGTTGTGTCAGACCTTCGATGTGGGGGGCCTTGTCCATCAGCCTCAACACGTCCTCGATCTCTTCGTGGATTCGTACTCGCTTGGCCGGAAGCGAACGTGCAATGCGTTGGAATTCTTCCTGGGTGTCTGACTCGATGGCCCGGAGGACCGTTGTCCTGTACCGAGTTAGCTGCCCATACACATGTCCCAGTTCTGTCGCCGCCAACGTGTACTCAGCATAGATGGACCGGAGATCCTGATCGATGTATTGCAACGTCCCCGCCGCCACCAGCCCCACGGTGACGATCAGGAGGCTCAGGAGGATCGCACTCCAACGTCTTCGGAATGGAACCATCTCATTCCAATTGCCGCCACGTTGTCGATACAGGTTGCTGCGCGCCTGGAGTGATACGCGGAGGGAGAAGTGTCCTTCTCCCTCCGTCCCACATCGCTCCAGTACCGACGGGTCGCCCGACAACGCTTCAGCCACGCAGGCTGGACGTCGTCGTGTTGCCGACGGAGCAGAGACCGGCGGGGTCTACAACCAGGTCACGCGCTCGGCCGGTCTGACGTAGATCGGCTCTTCGACCTGGATGCGCGCCACTTCCTTGCCCGACTTGTTGAAGCCCAGCACGGTATCGTTGTACATCTCGAACCGCTTCCCGTGGATCTGGGTCTCGAAC
>DASTSI010000033.1:0-2193 GCA_035760745.1 Nitrospira sp.
CCGGCCACTTCCCCAAGGAGGAACGTCATGGGCACCTGGAACCCCGCCAGGCTCTCACCGGTCATCTTCGCCGCCGTCGTGGCGATCCTCGTGTGCGCGCTTCTGGCGGGTCTCACGGATATCAGCATGGGCGCGAACATCGTGATCGGCGTTGTGATCCTCGCCATCGGTGTACTGGGCGTCTGGATGCTCGACAAGCGTCGCCCTGTCGCCAAGCCGCCGGCGAGCACGTAAGCGCTCCCCGGCCGCCCGCCGACCTCGCCGAGCTCCCGCGGCGTGCTCCTCGCCGAACACGTCCGGCGACGGACTACGTAGGCCGTTGCCCCAGTCCGCGAATTTCCCGATGGCGGTCGCCCGCTTCGCGACGACACTTGGGGGGACCGACGAAAGGGGGTGTGATGATCAAGAAGATCATCGCTTCGGTTGTCGTCGTACTCTCGGTTGGCGTCGGTGCCGCCTACGCCGCGACGCAGCTGTCGTCCTCGGATGGCACACAAGTGTGTGTCAACCAGGGGAGCGGTCTGATGCGTGTGGCGTCGACGTGCCGGACGGGCGAGTATCCGTTGACCATCGCGGGCGGAAGCAATATGGCCGTCACGCAGAACGGCACCGTCACGGTGGATGTTGGCGGGAGCGCCAGCAAGAGACTTCCGTTGACGGGCATCACCGTTACGGGTCTTTGCGAGTTCCTGCCCGCGGCGCCCCCGTATTCGTACGACCAGGTCATTGCTCACATCCGTCTGGATGCTGCGAGCGGGGAAACGATGGACATCCTGCCCGCGAAAGTTCTTGGCGGCTCGTCGTGGCTGGATCCACAGCTGCTCGCCGGTGCGGGCGTCATTCCCGGATACGGGGAAACCAGTGGCGGAAACTTCCGAACCTATGTCGTGACCTCGAGAGGAGCGACCGCCACGATCACCGTGAGCGCGATCGCCAGCTGGACACCACAGCGGTGCAGCTTTCTCTGGCAGGCCATCGAGGCACCCAACTAAGCAAGTGCCGTTAGGCCGAGGGCCTGGCTCGTTGTGAACCAGGCCCGGGCCTCGGCCCAGACCACGTCGCGCGCCGCCGTAGGGCCGAAGGGCTGATGTAGACCGCTCACAGGTCGATGCTCCGTATCCGCGCCATGTTCAGCGGCCCCGCCTGCGGCGGATGCTCACACCGCACGTGCTCCGGCCCACGATCCCCCGACCGCCATTCCTGGCCTCTCCGAATCAGCCGATCGCACACACCGCACGCGACACCACCCCTGCAGAACCCGCTCCTCAAGATGCGCCCACCAGCGACGCCGCTCCGGCTGCGCACGCCCATTCCGCCCCGATTTCGCCCGGTTGCACCGCACATGCTCAGGCCCCGAATACGCCCGCGAACCAGCCCCATCAACAGGCCCGAGATCCCACTCCTCCCCCGGCAGAATCGGACCGCCACACCGAACACACCGAGCCGCACGAGCCCGCACCTGCGACGCAACCTGAGCACGCAACCGCCGATGCGGCCACCCGTACCGCTCGTTATGACCCGGCTTGATCGGCTTCGACCGGCTGTGAGCAGGGCAGTAACGATGCCTCACATTCCTCGGGACGAACCAGCGGTCACATCCCTTCTCCGCGCACTTTCGGCGGTCAATCACCTAGACCGGCCTCCCCGGCGGTCGAATGAGCCAAGCGGGCTGAGAGGTGACCGGGATCGACATCGTCGAGAACGCGCTGCGCCGCGCGCGAGGGGATCGAGGCGGCAGGCGTCGAGATGCGCCTCCTGCACGGCGACGTCACCCCGTTGGCGGTAGCCGGCATGGGCTCCGGCTTCCGGCTTCCGTCTGATCCTGGACACCGGCACCTTCCACGGGCTCACCGACACAGAACGCAACTGCGGGCAACGCAGCCATTGGATAGCGCCCGATCCCTGCTCTGAGCAACGGGTCAGCGAGAAGGCCCGCCAAGCGGGCCTTCTCCATCGACACACGGCTATGCGCTCCGTGTGGTCTCAGGTGATCTTGAGGATCAGGTGGTTGTCGTCCGGGGCCTGATCGACCATCGTGATGCGGTACGTGCCCTTCGTCGTGAGCGCCAGCTTCTTGCCGACCTTCGCGATCTTCGTGCCGCCTGGCCCTTTGACGATCAACGCTGCCTCGTCGAGGTTGAGGAGCGTGAGCGGGCCGCTACGGACGACCGACTTCGCGTAGTGGCGGTTGTT
>DASTSI010000034.1:0-11801 GCA_035760745.1 Nitrospira sp.
GGTCCTTGCCGCCATGCTGGTCGGATGGCTCCCCGCGCCGACGCTCTATGGTCAGGATACGTTATGGAACACGTGGCGACAGGGAGGATTGCAGGCCTTGCAGGAAGGCCGGCTTGCCGATGCCGAGCGTCTCCTCACGGCCGCGTTGGAGCAGGCCGAGAAATACGGACCCGAAGATCTTCGCGTCGCCGACGCGGCGAATGACCTTGCCGTGGTGTATGCGAACGAAGGGAAGCCGTTGGAGGCGGAGCTGCTCTTTGCGAGAGCGTTGAAGATCGGAGAAAAGGGCTTGGGGATGGACCACCCCGGCGTCGGAGCGACCGTCCAGAATCTCGGCATTCTGTATGCCACCCAGCAGCGGTACCAGGACGCCGAGCCGTTGTTGAAGCGCGCCCTGGCGATTAATCTGAAGGAGTTCGGCGGAAAGCACCCGCGTACGGCGTTGTCGCTGAAAACGCTTTCCAGCTTCTATGCCATCCAGGGACACTTGGCGGAGGCCGAGCAATTGATCAACAAGTCTCTTGCCATCCTGGAAGAGAGCCAAGTGCGGCAGGGAGACCCTCAGCTGACCTCGACGTTGGAGGTGCTGGCCGCCATCCTGCGGAACACCAATCGTGAGCGCGAGGCCGAGGAAGTCGAGCGGCGGCTTCAGACGGCTCAGGACACCACCCTGTTCCGATAGAGCGAGTGTGAGTGCAGTCAACACCGTACGGAAAGGAGTCACCATGCTGAGCTGGGCCGTGACGTTTCTCGTCGTCGCGATCATCGCGGGGCTCTTGGGCCTCAGCGGAGTGGCCGGGACGGCGACGCAGATTGCCTACGTCCTCTTCGTGGTCTTCCTCATTTTTGCTGCGGTGAGCTTTCTGATGGGCCGTCGCCCTCCTGTCAGCTAACCGCCGGACGCCGGCGGCGAACAACGATGAGGAGAGCCACAAGATTTGCGATGGGTCTGTGGATCGGCCTGGTGGCCGCTGCGCCGGCTTGGAGCCAGAGCTGGAGCGACGGAGGGGTCACCGAGGGCCGGTGGATGCTCGGGGCGAGAGTAGGACCGACCACGCTCACGCAGCAGCTGGGATCGAACCTCGACACGGCGACCGGCTCCGTGCTGAATTTCCAGGGCATGTACGGGCTGAACCGCTGGGCCATGGTCGGGCTGATGCTGGAGTGGGAGCGGCGCAGCGTCGATACGGAACGGCCTCGCGCCGATCTCGGTTCGTTGGATACCGTATCGGTGATGCCGACGGTGGAGATCAGGCCGGGACATTGGGGTTCGCTGTATCCCTACGGGTCCATGAGCCTGGGAGTGAACGTCAACAGCTTCTCGGAAGACAGCAGCCTGGGCGGCACACGCATTTCCCCGAGCAACAATTTCGCGTTTCGTCTCGCCGCAGGCGGCGACTATTTCATCACGGAACATTTGGCCTTCAATACGGAACTGGCCTGGAAGCGCAATGACGGACATGCGATTGTCGGGCCGGCTCGGGTCGACAGCTGGAACGCCTCTTCGTTCAATTTTCTGCTCGGGGTCCGCTGGTTTTTCTAGCGCGAGCTTACCGCGGCTGCGGCCCGAGGAGCCCCGCGGCGGCATGAGGCGGTCGGGTGTGTGGTCCCGCCTCTGCCTCGCCCTCGCCATGGTGATTCTCTTCTCGTCTTCTTCGCACGGGGCCGCCAAGGAGCCGCAGCATGTGATTGTCGACATCGTCGCGATCAACGGTGAAGAATTCCTCGTCAAGGATCAGAACGGCGCGGAAGGAACGATCCGGGTCGCAGGCGACACCGAAACATACGGCCACGTCCAGCCGGGGGATCGCATCGAAGCGTGGGTCTATCCGAACGGAGATGCGAAAACCATCATGATCCTCCGGAGCGCCGCCTCGCTCCGCGAGGAGCGCGAGCGTCAGCAGGCGGAATCCCAACAGCGGACCGCGGCGGAAGCGGCATCGGAGCAGCCGGTTCAACGGTGAAGATCGGACAGGACATGTGACGGTGGCGGTGAAGGACGATCGACAATCCGGGACGCTTCCTGCCTCGCTCAGGGGAATCGTCGGTCACATATGGCCGCGTGTCGGACGAAAAGGCTCGGCTATTCCAAAAACGGCAGCGGCAGCGGCTCCTGGGCGTCGAGGCGCTCGACGACTCCGAGGTGCACGCCCTTGATGGTCCGATAGAGCGATTCCGCCGCGGATTCCTTCGTCAACAAGGTGAGAGCCCCCGCTGCCTTCATGGCGGCCTGCATGTGCGCGGATGCGTTGACCGACAACCCGATCACCACCGAGGCCGGGAGAAGCTGCGTGATGTGCTTCGTCGCCTCGATGCCGTCCATCTTCGGCATGTTGACATCCATCACGACGACGTCGGGCAGGAGGTGCCGCGTCACCTCGATCGCGTCCTCGCCGTTGCCGGCCTCTCCGACGACTTCGATTTCAGGATAGGCATTCAACAGCGTCCGTAAGCCCTCCCGCACCATGGCATGATCATCGACGAGCAGCACGCGAATCCTTGCCGGCGGCAGGACTGAGCGCCGCCTGCCGGGGACGCCGCGGTCGGAGGGGCGCATCTGCTCGGCCGCCGTTGCTTCCGAGTCGCCGGTCCCGAAGGCCGCTTCGCCGCACAACGGCAGCGTCAGCCTGGCCGTTGTGCCTGCCTGGGGAGCGGATTCGATCGAGAAGGTTCCACCGAGCGCATACATCCGCTCCCGGATGCTAAAGAGGCCGAATTTGTCGGAGGCTTTCTCCAATTCCGGCCCGGCATCGAAACCGACGCCTTCGTCCTGCACCGTGACAACCAGACGCTCGTTCTCATGCTCCAATCGCACGAGCGCGCGGCCGATCTTGGCGTGTTTCACCACGTTCATGAGCAGCTCTCGGACCGCTTGGAAGAGTTGTCCCGCTTGGTCCTCGGACAAGGGCGGGCGGTCGGCGGGGACCTCCACCTCCACGAGGAGATCGTGGCGTTTCATTTCCTCGCCCAGCCAGGACAAGGCGCTGGACAGCCCAAATTGCCGCAGCACGGGCGGAGCCAATTGGGCCACGAGTGAACGGGTATAGGTCAGCGAGCGGTTGAGCACCTCGTCGGCTTCCGCGATCGCCGCGCGGACGGCTTCCGTGTCCGCCGCGTGAGGCACCTGGCACAGTTTCATGCGGGCGACGACCAGCAGTTGGGCCAGGTAGTCGTGGAGTTCTCCGGCCAGACGCCAGCGTTCGCGTTGTTCCGTGAGATTGAGTTCGGAAGTGAGAGCCCGAAGCCGTTGTTGGGAATCGGTCAAGGCTTTCGTGCGGTCCGCGACACGGAGCTCCAGCTCCAGGGTGAGCCGCATGAGCGCCGTTTCCGCTTCCTTTCGCTCCGTCACATCTTCCACCACGGCGATCGTTCTGGCCGGCTGTCTTGCCGCGTCGCGGATCAGCCGGGCGGAGACGAGCACCCATCGAATGTCTCCATCCTTGCGCACATACCGTTTCTCATTGTGGTATTCCTCCACGTCGCCCCGCAGCAGTCGCTCCACTCCCGCCTTGTCCGAGGCCTGATCGTCCGGATGCGTGAGATCGCGGGGAGTCATCGCCATCAGGTCGCTGCGGTCGTATCCGGTGATTTCACAAAACCGGTTGTTCACGCGGATGAAACGGCCCGTCTTCGCGCTCACTTGCACCTGCCCCACGGCGGCCATTTCGAAATTCGCCCGAAATTGCGCCTCGCTGTCGCTGAGGGCCATCTGTTGTCGGCGGGCACGAATCAGCAGCAGCGACACAATCCAGATCAGCGCGACGCCGATGCCGCGGTTCAGGACGACCATCCAGTGGAGGGTCGTCGGAGCGAGAAACAGCATCGCGGCGATGAGCGTGGTCGCGATCACCGCGCCGAGTACGACGCGTCTTCCCTCAAAGGGGGAGATGCGGGAGAGCAGCCAAATTGGAAGGAAGTACAGCAGCCAGACCGCGATGCCGAGCGGGGCGGTGAGATCCAGCAGGGCGATCGTACCGAAGCACGCCGCGGAGACTGCATACACGAGCGGCCCGTTCGGTACGATCCGGAAGGTAGGCATCGGCATGGCGCGTATCCTACTCAACCTCTTCGCGGAGGCTCAATGCTTTCTTGCCGTCGTCAGGATACTGCGGTGAATGACCTCCGCCGGCGCGCCCTTCGACAGGAAATCATCGGCCCCGGCCCGTCGCATGGCGCCTTCCACTTCGCGGGACGTGTTGACCGAGAGGCCGACGACCGCGACGGCGGTGAACGCCGCTTTGATACGCCGCGTCGCCTCGATGCCGTCGATCTTCGGCATGTTGATGTCCATGATGACGCAGTCGGGACGCAGCTTATCGACGAACGCGACCGCCTCCTCGCCGTCCCAGGCTTCGCCGATGATCGCGATGTCCGGATACTCATGGAGGAGTCCCTTCAATCCCTCCCGGACCATGGCATGGTCGTCCACCAGCAATACACGGACGACCTCCGGGCGGTCGTGCAGGCCCGAGAGAAGCGGATCAAGGACAGGGTTCCCAGCATGGGGCATGCCGAAGACCGGATGCTCGACCCACGAGGATGCCGGCGGGGTCGATTCCCGATCGGTCGTCGCCAGCGGACTGAATGGGACAATGAGCCTGGCCGTCATGCCTTTCCCCGGCGCCGAGTCCAGCTCGAATCGGCCCCCGATCGCCAACATCCGCTCCCGAATGCTGAAGAGGCCGAACTTCGAGGATGTCGCGGACGGCTGGTCCGCCGAGGCCGCGGCGGCGCTCAGATCGACGCCGGCGCCGTGGTCTCTCACCGTGATGCAGAGTTCGTCGTCCCGCCGGTCGATGCTGACGACGGCCTGATTCGTCATGGCGTGCTTTCGCACGTTGATCAACAGTTCACGGACCGATTGGAAGAGGAGCACGGCCTGGTCTTCGGGCAACGGAATCCGGTCCGGCACCGATTGTCGCACTTCCACGGACAGTTCCTGGCGCACCATCTGCTCGGCCAGCCACTTGAGGGCGATGGGGAGGCCGAACTCGTGCAGCACGGGCGGGCTCAATTGCGCGACGAGGGTCCGGGTGTAGGTCAGCGCTTCGTGGACGATGGCTTCCGCCTCGTGTACGATGTCGGCGAGGGCGGGGGGCGGCGCCAGACGCTTCATTTGTCCGAGTTTCATCCGCACCAGCGCGAGCAGCTGTGCCAGATAGTCGTGCAGGTCGGTCGCCAGGCGCTGCCGTTCCCGCTGCTCCGTGAGATGGAGCGCCGTCGTCAGCGCGCGCAACCGCCCATGCAGGGCCGCCATCTCGCGCGTGCGCTCCGCCACCCGGGCTTCGAGCTCCTGCGCGAAGGACCGAAGACGGGCCTCCGTCCTCTTGCGTTCCGTGATGTCGAAGTTCACGCCGATCATCCTGACCGGTTTCCCCTGTTCGCCCTTCAGCACCTGCCCTTTCGCCGCGAGCCATCGCAGCTGCCCGTCCGGCAGGACGACGCGGAATTCATGCTCGAGCGACCCGGTGCTGTCGATGGCCCGCTGAACCGACTCCCGGATCAGCGCCCGGTCTTCGGGAAAGACCCGGCGGTAGAACTCCGCCCCGGATGGCGTGATGCTGTGGGGCGGCACGCCGAGCAGCTCGAACTCTTTGGCGTCCCAGCGGGTGGAATCGGAAGTCAGAGACACATCCCAGGCGCCCATTTGTCCTCCGGCGAGCGCGAGCCGCAACCGCTCCTCGCCCTCGTGCAATTCTTCCTGGGCCTGGCGCAAGTCCGTGACGTCCGTGTTCGTGCCGAACCATCGTAGGATCCGTCCATCCGCGTCTCGGATCGGCATGGCCCGCGAGAGAAACCAACGGTAGCTGCCGTCGCGCCCACGCAGCGGGAAGGTCTGCTCCCACGCCTCCCCTTGTTCATGCGCCTGCCGCCATGTCGTCAGGACCCGATCGAGATGATCGGGATGGTGGAACTTTTGCCATCCTTTCCCCTGCATCTCGTCGAACGTCGTGCCGGTGTATTCGTACCAACGCCGGTTGTACCAGAGCAATCGGCCCACGGCGTCGGCCGTCCAGGCGCACTGCGACATGTTGTCGGCCAGCATGCGGAACCGTTCCTCGCTCTCCCGCAACGCTTCTTCCGCTTTCCGGCGCTCGGTGATGTCCGTGGCGATGCCGCAGAGGGCGTACGGCTCGCCGTGCACGTCGCGCAGCAGGAGCTTGTGCGACAGGAACGTATGGACCCCGTCCGCGGAGGGGATGCGCTCTTCAAAGACCTGCGCCTCCCCGGACTCCCACACGCGGAGATCGTTGGTCCTGAACTGCTGTGCGAGCTCGGCGTCGACCAATTCCCGCTCGGTCTTTCCGAACATCGCGCTCGCGTCAAGTCCGAGCGCGGCCCCGCATTCTTTGTTCGCGAAGAGGTGGCGGCCGGCGCGGTCTTTGATGAAAATCGAGGCCGGAGCCCGGTCCATGATCGCCTGCAGCCGGGCCTCGCTCTCGCGAAGCGCCTGTTCCATGCGTTTCCGCTGGGTGATGTCGGTCGCCACCCCGAGGACCTGCGTGGCGTTGCCCTCCTCATCGAACAGCGGGCGTTTCACGGTCTGGAGCCACCGGGTGGCGCCAAAGGCATCGGTGATCACTTCTTCGGGAATGAAGACGTCACGGAGCGAGTCGATGACCTCCCGGTCTTTTTCGAGGAAAAAGGCCACCTCCTCCTTGTTGGCATTGAAATCGGCGTCGCTCTTGCCGAGCAGGTCCTGCACGGTGGTGCCGTAACAGTCCGCGACCGCGCGGTTGACGAGCGTGAATCGGCCCTCCCGATCCTTGGCGAAAATGAAATTGGGGTCCGTATCGATGATCTGGCGGATAAAGGCATGGGACTTCTGCAGCGCCTGGTCGGCCCGCTTACGCTCGGTGATGTCCTGCACCACCGCGTTGATGCCCAACACCTGCCCTTCCCGGTCCTTCAACGGATAATAATTCGCCAGCCAGTATCGTCCCTTTGCCGGCCGTTCCGTCTCCACGGGGAGCTCCACGTTCATGGCGGGTTCCCCGGTCGCGAGCACCTGTCGCAAGATCTCCCCGAGCGGACCCGCCATGCCGGGAGGAAGGATCTCTCCCACCCTGCGGCCCAGATGCGCCTCGACGGAGAGGCCGTGAATCGTCGCAAGCGTGCGGTTGATCCGCTCGAATCGCAGTTCGTGATCCAGGAACGCCAACCCCGCTGGACTGGTCTGATAGAGATGATCGAGTTCCTTCGCCTGGCGCTCGGCTTCCGCACGGCTCTCCAAGAGAGCCTCTTCCGCCTGCTTGCGGTCGTGAATATCGGTCGAGGTCCCGATCCACCGGACGATCCCGCCGCTCTCATTGGTGATGGGAACGGCGCGCGCCAATTGCCAACGGTATTCACCGTCGGCGCGCAGCATCCGGTGCTCGAACTCGTACGGTTTGCCGATCTTCATGCAATCCAGCCATCGCCCGGCGACCGCTTCCCGATCTGCGGGATGGACGGCGGCCAACCACCGCAGGCCGATGGCTTCTTCCATCGCGAGGCCCAGGTAGTCCAATCCCGGCCGGTTCACGTATTCCACCAGTCCGCATGCGGTCGCGGTCAACACGACCTGCGGCATGGTGTCCGCGAGCACCCGGTAGCGTGCTTCGCTCTCCCGAAGCGCGGCCTCGGCGGCCGCCCGTTGGCTGATGTCGACTAAGGTGCCGACGAGGCGAACCGCGTGTCCTCGAGCATCGAGCACGACCTCCCGGGAGGATTCGACATGCACCCAGTCTCCGAGTGCGTGCAGAAGGCGAAAAGTGGACTTCACCACGCCGCCGGTCCGCAGCTGCGCCTCGAGCGCCGCAAAGTAGGCCGGGGCGTCCTGCGGGTGCAGACGGGACGCCCACCATTCGAGCGTGGATTGCACGTCTTCGGGCTTGACGCCGGTGATGCATTCCATGCCTTGGAGGATGAATCGACCTCCCGGTCGCAGGTCGAAATCGTACATGACCACGCCGGCCGAGTTGGCCGCCCGTTGCAAGCGCTCCTCGCTTGGCGGCTCTCGCTGTTCCGCCGGACGGCATGGCTCGGCTCTCGCCTCGCATTCCGCGAGTCGTGCCCGCAACGCTGCATTCTCACGCACGAGGGCGTCGTATGTGACGTCCGATTCAGACATCGGCAGGCCTAGTTGGAAGAGTGCTGCGTCGTGAGTCGCGTGAGTGCCCACATGATCGCGCAGTCGACACCGAACACTGGAAGCTATTTTCTGGTAACGGCTCCGATGGTCTCGTAGAGATGATCGGCCGCGCTCTCCTTCGTCAGGAAGGCCGAGGCGCCCGCGGCTTTCATGGATCTCACGACGTGCTCCGCCTCGTTCACCGACAGCCCGACGACCAGCGTGTCAGGCAACTCCTCGCGGATCCGCTTCGTCGCTTCGATGCCGTCCAGCCGCGGGAGATTCACGTCCATCACCACCAGGTCCGGTTTGAGGAGCCGGGCGAGCGTGACCGCTTCCTCCCCGTCTCCCGCTTCGGCGATGATGTGCAGGTCGGGATACCCGTCCAGGATGCTGCGCAGGCCCTGCCGCACCATGGCGTGATCGTCCACCAGCAGGACGCGCACGGGCTCGTGCTGCGAAAGATCGGACTGCGGAGGACGAGGCGCCGAGAGCGCGGTCTCCCCGCTCTGCGCCTCGGACCCGAGGGTCCTCGTCTGGACGCCGGCGCCCGCGGCGCCACTGCCGACCGCGAAACCCAGCGTGACCCGCGTGCCCGCGCCGGGCTTCGAGTCCAACTGCATCCAGCCGTCGATCGCTTCCATCCGTTCGCGGATGCTGAAGAGGCCGAACTTGTCGCCCTTCGGTTCCATGACGGCGGCCGCATCACAGCCCCGTCCGTCGTCCTTCACGGTGATGCGCATCTTGCCGGGTCCGTCCTCGGTCATCGAAACGGAAGCCCGTTTCGTCCCCGCATGCTTCAGGACGTTGAACAGGAGCTCACGCACGCATTGGTACAGCAGTCTCGTATGGTCTTCCGACAGCGGGGGCATGTCCCGCGGCACGTCGACCGCGACGGTGAGGTCCTGCTGGGCCATCCGCTCGCCGAGCCAGCGGAGGCCGGCCGCCAAGCCGAACTGGCGCAAGGTCGGGGGCATCAATTCCGCCACGAGCGTACGCGTGTAGGTGAGGCACTGATCCAACAGGTGATCGGCCTCCCGCAGCACGGCGCAGGCCGGATCGGGCGAGATCATCTGGCTGGCATGGTTCATTTTGAGTCGAGTGACGACCAGCATCTGGGCCAGGTAATCGTGAAGCTCGGCGGCGATACGCTGGCGCTCCCGCTGCTCGGTCAGCGTCAAATCCTGGGCGAGGCCGCGCAGACGGTCATGCGTGCGCACCAACTCCTTGGTGCGTTCGTTCACGCGACGTTCGAGCTCTTTCGTCCATTCCTGACGGCGCATCTCGGCCTGCTTGCGTTCCGTCACGTCGAACGTGACGCCCACGAAGCGCGTCGGTCTGCCCGTCTCGTCGTGATGAATCCGGCCGTACGGCGCGAGCCAGCGCATCGCGCCCGTATCCGCCCGGCGGATCCGGTGCTCGGCTTGATACAATCCGCCCGCGCGCGCCTGGCTGACCGCCTGGCGGACCGAGGCTCGATCGTCGTCGCACACCTGCGCCCACCAGCGCCTCATCGAGGCCTTGCAGGAATCGGGGTCGTATCCCAGGAGCAGCGCGTTCTGCCTGTTCCAGATGACACGTCCCGTGCGAAGGTCGATGTCCCAGGTGCCCATGCCGGCTCCCTCCGTCGCGAAACGAAGCCGCTCTTCCTGTTCGGCCATCTGTTCGGCCCGCCGCCGCGTCTCTTCCAGCAGGCGCCGGCGCTCCTTCGCCATGGCGACGTAGTTGGAGACCGCTTCGAGGAGTTCCACCTCGTCCGAGCGGAACGAGTCGCGGCTGGAGGTGGCGAACGCCAACGCGCCGAGGAGGCGATGGCCGACGACCAGGGGAAAGCAGGCGTAGGCCGTCGAGCCGCACGCCTGCATCAGCGCGGCGTTCCGGTCGGTGCACGTTTGCATGTGGTCCACGAGCACCGGCTTTCGGGAGGCCGCCGACGTCCCACACAGGGCCTGTTCGTAGCGGAGGCGCGTCAGGGGTTCGAGCGCCTGTTCGGGAACGCCCGACCACGTCCTGAGCGTCAGGCCGCCGTCCGGCTCGACGTCGTAATCAAGAAATGTTTCGACGGCCAACGTGTCGCGCAGGGAGGAAGCAATCTCCGGCATGACGACCGCGGGGTCGTCCACCCGGAGGAGCTTGTCCATCGTGTTGCTCAACAGCTGCTGGCGGAGCGCATGGTTTCGCAACTCCAGTTCCGCATGCTTGCGCGCGTCGATGTCCTCCACCACACCGATCAACGACTGGATCCGTCCTCCGGCGTCCCACTGGATCGACAGGGTCACGGTGACCCAGATCGTGTCCCCGTCCTCTCGGACGAGCCGCTGGTCCAGGGAGACCTCCGTCAGGCCGCCCAGCAGGAGTTTCCCAACCTGGCTTTCGTGTTCGGGACGGTCGTCGGGATGCGTCAAGTCCCGGAGCTCGTGCTTCATCAGGTCGTCTTCGCTCCGTCCGGTGATGCTGCACAGCTTCTCGTTCACGCGCAGGAGGCGGCCGTCGGGCCCGACGACGCACATCCCCACGGCAGCCTGTTCGAACAGCCCTCGGAATTGCTCCTCGTTGCGCCGCAACCGAGAGAGCAGCCGTTCGTTTTCCCGCTGACGGTCGCGCAGCCGCAGCAGGGACCTGATTGCCGCCAGCAACTCCGTTTCGTCGATCGGCTCGATCAAATAGCCGTCGGATCCGACGTCGAGACTGAGCGCGCGATCCGGTCCGGTCACGCGGGCCGCAGACACGTGCAGGACCATGGTGTCGGCGGATTCCGACCGGTTCTTGATGCGCCGGCACACTTCGAAGCCGCTCATGTCCGGAAGATTGACGTCCAACAACACCATTTCCGGTTGGATATCTTCGAGCAGCCGCAGGGCATCCGCGCCGCATCCCGCATCAATCACGCGGTAGCCCGCTTTTTCGAGCAGTCGTCTTCTGGCATAGCGTGTCGGCTCGGTATCGTCCACATTGACGATCGTGGCGTGTTCGCTCATGTCGGACCTCGTCAAGCCGCAGGACTCAGCATCCCACGACCGAGGATCCGGAGCCGGGTCCGGAGTGCCTCGGCCGGCCGATGTGGTGGGACGGTCTGCGGGGAGCCAATGGATATCGTGTTTCATTCCTCGTTGCCCGTGCCTGACCCGGCCAGCCATCGATCCAGCGAGGCCAGGGTCCGCCGGGCGCCGTCTATGATCATCTCATCGTGGCCCGCTATCCTCGATGCCACGGCGAGGTTCTCGAGCAGAGTCTCCCACATCAGATGGATCTGGCGTCCATAACTGGAGAGAAATCTGCAGCACCGGACCGCGTCCTCGCCCAACGCATGCCTGATGTAGCGCGAGAGGACGGGCCCGAGCAGGGTCTCGCCTTCGACGGCGTAGAGCGCGCCGAGCAATCCGGCATAGCCGTCGAGGGACGGAAGGTTTCGGCAGAGCGGCAAGGCGGCGACCGCCTGCGGGGTCGCGCCCAGCCCGAAAAGATCTTGGATCAGCCAATGGGATTTCCGTCGGCGGACCATGTCCTCGCGCATGGCGGGCACACAGGTCGATTCAATCGCGGCTTCGAACGGGACGTAGAAGCCGAACAGCCGACCAAGCGCGTCGCGGTAGGCGCTGCGACTCAACTGTGGGTCGAGGAGCGGCAGTCGCCGCTGAAGACGGTCATGATAGGGGTCAGTCTCCGCCCTCAGCCGTGTCAGGATCAT
>DASTSI010000035.1:0-2705 GCA_035760745.1 Nitrospira sp.
TCGGCCACGGCCAACCGATGGCCGTCCGTGCCCACGAGCCGCAAGGCAGTTTTCTTTTCATTCGTGATGAGCGTGACCAGGAGGCCGTTCAGGATGTACCGGGCGTCGTTGTCCCCCGCGGCAAAGAGCGTCTTTCGGATCAGTTCCAACAGACCCGCTCCGGAGAGGGGCGTGAGGCCCTCCCGCTCGATGGCAGGAAGCGCAGGGTAGTCCGAGCTGGGCAGGCCGACGATCTTGAATTGGCTCTTGCCCGCCTGGATGGTCGTCCAGTTGTTGTCACCGCTCGTCATTTCGATCTCGCCGGAAGGCAATTCCTTGATGATCTCGTACAGCTTCCGGGCGGACACCGTGATGCCGCCGGTCTTCTGGACGGTCGCCTTATAGAGGCCCCGCATGCCGATTTCCAAATCCGTCGCGACAATTTCAGCGCCTTCCTGCTTGGCTTCGATCAAGATGTTGGACAGGATCGGCATCGTGTTGCGTTTTTCCACCACCCCCTGCACGCGCTGCAGTCCCGTCAGAAGCTCGTCCCGTCCGATGCGAACTTTCATGGTTGTCCTCTCCCCCAGCTCGCCGTTCAGCCGCGCAGGATTTTCTCCTTCAGGCCGTCCAGCGTCGCCTGCAGGCCAGTGTCGCTCTCGCGCGCCTTGGTGATCTGCCGGCAGGCGTGAATGATCGTGGTATGGTCCTTGCCGCCGAAATGCCGGCCGATTTCCGGATACGACGCATCGGTCAGCTCGCGGCACAGATACATGGCGATTTGCCGGGGATGCACGAGCGTCTTGCTGCGGCGCCGTGACTTCAGATCCGCAATCTTCACGTGAAACCACGTGCTGACGACTTCTTGGATGTCCTCCATCGCGACGATCTTCTTTTTGTCCCCGATCAGGTCCCTCAGGACCGTCCTGGCCATGTCGAGCGTGATGACCTGGCCCGTCAACGAGGCGTAGGCCCCGAGGCGAACCAGCGAGCCTTCGAGCTCGCGGATGTTGCTCTTCATCGTGTTCGAGAGGAAATGGATGACATCTTCCGGCAGTGTGACGCCCTCGTCTTCCGATTTTTTCCGGAGAATCGCGATCCGCGTCTCGACGTCCGGGGGCTGTAAATCCGCGATGAGCCCCCACTCGAATCGGGATCTCAATCGCTCCTCGATATCCGGCATGTCCTTCGGGAAGCGGTCGCTGGACAGCACGATCTGCTTGTGGGCCTCATACAACGAATTGAAGGTATGGAAAAATTCCTCCTGCGTCCGTTCTTTCCCGGCAAGAAACTGAATGTCGTCGATCATCAACATGTCGATGTGCCGGTACCGCTTTCGCAAATCCATCATCTTGTCGTACCGGATGGAGTTGATCACCTCATTCGTGAACTGTTCCGTCGTGAGGTAGGCGATGCGAAGATCGGTCCGTTCCGCCACGTGGTTGGCGATGGCATTGAGCAGATGCGTCTTGCCTAGGCCGACTCCTCCGTAGATGAACAGCGGGTTATAGGCCTTGGCCGGTTGTTCCGCGACCGCCATACAGGCGGCATGGGCAAACTGGTTTCCCGCACCGACCACGAAATTCTTGAACGTATACTTGGGATTGAGCTGGATTCCGCGCTTCGGCTTGATGGCCGTCGCCACCTTCGCAGCCTGCGCGATCGCGGCCGGATCCGGTCCCTTGTTCTGGAGGCGGTTCAAGACGACGAACGAAACGGATGTTTCTCCACCCCCCCTGGCGTTGGACACGGCTTCCTCAAGGAGAGGACCATAGTGTTGGCTCAGCCAGTCACCGAAGAACTTGTTTGGTACGGCAATCTGAGCCGTCCCTTCCTCAATCCGCTCCAAGTGGACAGGCATAAACCACGTATCGTAAACCTGTTTTGGCACTTTTCCCTCGATATACGCCAGCGCCTCTTGCCACACAGTCGCGATCGTCATAGTCACTGTATTATCGCTCATACACAGGGTTATTCACACCTGTGGATAAACGGTAGATTACCCTTCGTTGTCCGGGTGTCATCCGCCACCCGTCTCTTGTCATTCCGCATTTCGACCCCGGAGGTCGCACTCTCGCCCCGAGGTTCTCCGAGGGCGGCCCACCAGTCGCCCTGTGCCTATCCACAACGTCATCAACATTGACGCCCGCGCCGCCATCCTTGATTCGTCAATCGCTTACGTCTGCATCAGCCTATCCACATGGCCTACTCTTATTCCGAATCCGACGGCTGGTGTTCTTCCTTAAAAAACAATTTAGAAGAGAAGAGCGTCCTGGTCACAACACGATCACCCGGTCCGCCTCGAATATTTTATCGACCAACTCCTCGTATGAAAGGTTCCCGGCGACCGAGGAGGCTCCGAGGGTCCACACCTGGTCCCGTCCGGCAAAGAGTCCGGCCGAGCCGACGGACTGTTCCAGGAGAATGATCTCGCCGTCTGCCTCGGTGCCGGCTGAGATCGCGTCAGGAACGCGATCGACCGGCCGGCGGAGCAGATACAAGATCTTGCTCACAGAAACACCAACGTACAGTCCGTCGACGTGACCAGCGAGCGAATTTCTCGCGTGGCACGCCTGGAGATGGACAATCCCGGCACGACATCCGTGACTGTTGCCTGCTCCTCGAGCACGAACGGTACGCCCAGGTGTTGGAATGAGGGGCGGTACTTCTCGAGGATTTCGACATCCACGATGTCATCGGCATCGTCACTCAGGAGACGGGTTGCC
>DASTSI010000036.1:0-8638 GCA_035760745.1 Nitrospira sp.
GGGACAGATGGCGACTTCCTTTAACACCATGTTGGACCGCATCACGGCCCTTGTCACATCGGAGGACGAACGCAACGAAATGCAAAAGCGCCTGATGAACTTTCTGGTGCTCGTTTCGGACGTCGGCAAAGGGGATTTGACCAAGCGCGGTGAGGTGACCGCCGATATGTTCGGAAACCTGGCCGACGGCTTTAACTTGATGATCGCGCGATTTGGTCAATTGCTCAAGCAAGTCCGTGAAGCTGCGGAGCGCGTCAACAAATCGGCCGGATCGCTTCGTGAAAGTGCAGGTCAGATGGCCGGAACAGCCAAGCATCAGGCTGACGAGTCGGTGAAGACCTTGAGCGCCGTTGAACAGCTCGCTGCTCAAATGCGTCAGGTCGCCGAAACCGCCGGCGCGTCATCGGACTCCGCCAAACAGGTGCTTCAGGCAACGGAAAGGGGGCGTGTTGCGGTGCAAGAAACCGTGCAAGACATGCAAAGCATCCGTTCCGCTGTGCAGCGGATGTCAAAGCAGGTCAAAGCTCTCGGTGATCGATCCTTGGAAATTTCTCAAATTGTATCCACCATTCGCGACATCGCGAACCAGACCAACTTGCTGGCGCTAAACGCCGCAATTGAGGCTGCCGGCGCCGGGGAAGCGGGCGCCAGGTTTGCGGTCGTGGCCGATCAAGTCAGAAAGCTCGCGGAAAGCTCGACGCAAGCGACTCGGGAAATCGCAGACCTGGTTAAAGTCATTCAGTCCGAAACACAGGACGCCGTCATCGCGATGGAACAGGAGACCCAGGCCGTGGAAGCGGGTTCTGCGAGCGCCCTCAGGACCGGTGAAGTGTTCAACGAGATTTCGGAGATCGCAAAGCGATCTGCGGAACTGGCCCAAACAATCGCCAGTTCGGCGGCCAGCCAAACCGCTTCGACCGACCAGGTGGGCCGCTCGATTCGAGATTTCACCGGCGGTGCAGTGGCCACGCAAAAAGCGACCGATGCTGCTCGACTCACAGTCGAGGATATGGCGAAGCTTGCCGACAGCCTCACTTCCTCGGTGGCCCAGTTCAAATTAGCCTAGGGTCTGGTACCCGGAGCGCCGCCCGGTGCTCCGGGTGAGAAAGGATAGGGATGAGCTCCGAACTGGACCGGCAGGCCCTCGTTGACATCTTCGTCCTCGAGGCCTCAGAAGCCGCCGCGGCTCTGGCGGCTGCGGTCAATCCTCCCGGCGACGCGCTGCCAAGTCCCGAAGAGCTTCAGAATCAATACGTATGGGCTCATAAAGTTCGGGGCGCTGCCGGAATCTATGGATTCTCGGGATTGGCGACCCTCGGGGCCCTTTTGGAGTCGATGCTGGAGCAGGCGAGCGAAATCGAGACCGGTTCATGGCCTCGAGCCGTCGGCATCCTACGAGGAATGGTTGAATCGTTTCACGCGCAACTCGAGGTGATCAAAACCGGCGGGCAGGAAGATCCGCAGGTCAGTCAACGCTGGAAGGAAGAAGTCGGAACGCTGCTCCCTGAAACCGATTCGAGCGATCCTCCTGGGTCGAGTTCCGTCCCGCCTCTATCACCCGACTATCTCGTCCCGTCGATCGACCCCGACGTTCTTTCTTATTTCGCCCCCGAAGCAGAGGAATATCTCCAGACGATGGACTCCCTGGTTCAGCGCTTGCGGGAAACACCCGGCGATTCGGAATCAACGCATGCGTTGTACCGTACCGCTCATACGCTGAAAGGGTCTGCCCATACCATCGGATTTAAGGTCATTGGAGATGTGGCTCATCCGGTCGAAGACTGCATGATAGCCGTGAGGGAAGGCCGTATAGCGGCGTCTCCGAGCTTGTTGTCTACGATAAGCCAGGCGATGAACGTCATCCGGCTGCTGATGCGCCGGGATGAAAACAACATTCCACGACTCCAACACGACGTCGAGGACGTCAGGGAAGCGCTCGGACGGATATCTCGAGGAGAGCCCGAGCGGAATTCCTCAGTCTCGCCCGCCGTATCGCCTTCACGGCCGCCCGCCGCTGTTGCGGTCATGGAGCCGCCCGCTCAGGATCAAGCGACAGATGCTTCGGGCGACTCCGTGCAGCTGACGGACGAATACCTGTTGCCCCAGTTGGATCCCGAGGTGTTGTCGTACTTCGCACCCGAAGCGCAAGAGTACCTCGAATCACTCGAAGCGCAGCTGTTAAGGCTCGAGAAGGAGCCCAATAATGCTGAACTGATCAATCAGCTATTCCGTACGGCCCATACGCTGAAAGGATCGGCCTACACCGTCGGCTTTCAGTCCATCGGTGATTTGACGCACTACGTGGAAGACTTCATGGGGGCAGTTCGGGAAGGCCGGATCAAGGTGCTTCCGGGTCACGCTGACATGTTGCTCAGGGCCGTCGATGTCGTCCGTCTTCTCATGCGTCGTGATCCGACCATGATCGATACGGTCCGGCAGCGCTTCGCAATCGCCATGGAGGGAGTGAAGCAGCTGGACCGTGCAGAGCCGGTAACGGCAATTGCGCAGCCGGTCGCACGGCAGCCTGTCCAGGCAGAGCCGGCTTCTGAACAGCAGGACCCAGGCGAACCAGAAACGGCCAGATCGGCCGATGTGAGAAGCAAGGACGGAGGACCGGAAGATCGGGAAGTGATCAGGGTCAGCAGGGATCGGTTGGAACGCCTGCTGAACCTTGTCGGCGAGCTGGTCATCGGTCGAGGACGCCTCGAGCAGCGATTGCGGGTGTTGGAGCAGCTGTCCCAGCAGGTTCTCGCATGCAAGGGGCGGCTTATGGACAGTGTTCGATCCTTTGAGGAAAAACACGCGTTCACGCTTCCCTCAGTCGGATCATCGCCGAACGAAGCGATCGGGGGAAACTTTGGCGTGACATCCTTCCCCGGGCTCAGCGACTTCGGGAGCTTGGAGTTCGACAAGTACGATGATTTCAATATTCTGGCACGGCGAATCAGTGAGGTCACTGCCGATATTTCCGAGTCTATGTCTCAATTGAGCGGATCGATTCGGCGCTCGCATGAGGACATGAGCCAGCTGCAACAACTGACGCTCGGAATGCGAGACGAAATCGCCCGAGCCCGTATGGTGCCTATCGGGACGCCGTTCACGCGGTTTCGGCGTGCGACTCGTGAGATGGCACGGGCGACAGGTAAAGAAGTGACGCTCGTCACATCGGGCGAACACACCGAGGTCGATACGGGCGTCGTCGAGCGCCTCGTTGATCCGCTGGTCCATCTCGTCCGCAATGCCGTCTTCCACGGCATTGAACCCGCCGCGGTACGAGTCGAGAAGGGCAAGCCGGCGTCCGGGACGATCTATCTGCATGCCGCTCATCGCGGTAATGCGGTAGTCATTGAAGTTGAGGACGATGGGGCGGGACTCGATATCGAGAAGATCAGAGCGAAGGCCGTCGAGCGGGGCTTGACGAGAGCCGACATCGCGAGGAGCCTTTCCGAGGCCGAAGTGGTGAAGTTCATCTTCATGCCTGGATTCTCTACCGCCGATCGCGTTGGCGATCAGGCAGGCCGTGGCGTCGGCATGGACGTCGTCAAGCGCGTAATCGAAAGCATGAACGGCCACATCGATGTGGAGTCCCTACGTGGAGTCGGAACAAAATTTACGCTGCACCTCCCGCTGACTCTCTTGATCGCAACCGCCCTCATGGTCCGGAGCGGAAACGAGCGTTATGCGATCCCTCTGCCCAGCGTGCGGGAAGTCACGATGCTTGCCGCGAGTTCGTTGCAGCATGTGGGTGACCGGTCGATGATCCACATAGGCGAGGAAGCCATCGAAGTTCAACCGCTGCAACGACTGCTTGTCCGTGGCACGGCAGGGGCGGTGGACCTCGGCAAGCCCGTGGTGATTGTCAGGACCGGCGTGGGACCCGTGGGGCTGGCAGTGGATGAGTTGCTCGGCCGGCAAGAAATCGTCATCAAACCGATCGGCGCCCTGAAGTCGCTGGCCCACTCCGCCTTCGGTGGTGCCACAATCGATCCTGAAGGCCGGGTTGTCCTCGTGCTCGACCCAGGTCGCCTGATTTCCACCGGTGCTCCAAGTGGTGCAGCGCTCGAAATGGCGGAGCAGGAAATAAGACTGCCCGAACCCGAGATCCCGCCGTATGATGAACCGACAGATGTGGCCGGCGGCGACAAGATGATTCTGTTGATCGATGACTCGCTCAGCATCAGAAAATTCGTCGGTCGAATGCTTGAAACAGCCGGCTACGAAGTGGAGACCGCGGTTGATGGTGAAGAAGGGTTGCGAAAAGCGTCGGGCCGCAATTTCCGACTCATTCTTACGGACTTGGAGATGCCCAAGTTGAACGGATATGAGGTGATCCAAGCATTGCGTAGCAGACCTCAAACCCAACAAACCCCGATCATCGTCATGACAACAAGGGCAGGGGACAAGCACCGCCAAATGGCTATTAATGTCGGCGCCAGTTCCTACATTGCGAAACCGGTCGAAGAGCGTGCGCTGATCCAGGAATTGGAACGGTGGATCGGGAAAGAGACGTCACCAAGAAAGACATAAAGGCCGAAGTTCCCACCGCCTCCTGCTGGTCATCGATCATACGCGTACCGCAAGGCATTGATGAGTTTACGAGGACATATTAAGCCGGTCACGCACGCGGTGCGACCTGCGAGTTTCCTGATCGTTCGATACGGGACGCGGTATTGCGCGTTGCCGTCCGAGGGGGTGCGCGGGGTTTTGACAAGAGAAGAAGCTGGAGGGGGGCCGAACGTCGTCTGGGTTGGGCGCGCGTATCCGGACGTGGATCTTGCCGGGCTTCTCTCGACTACCGTGGATGACAAATCATCCGATCTACGCATTGTGCTGTTCTCGCATGGGCGTTCTCACGGAGCCATTCGGGTCGATGAGGTCATCGGTTTGGCGGAGGTCGATCGTAATGAATGTCACCCGCTTCCGCCGCATTTTCGAGGAGACGAGCGATCTTGGGTCTTAGGTACGGCGTCCGTTGGGAACAAGCACGTCTTGATCCTGAATCCAGAATGGGTCTTAGGAGAGTTGGGCGAAGTCGTCGCCATGGTGTCGCGCCGTTCGATTGGATAGATCGCGTATGCTGAGGTCGGCACGTCAACAGCAGCAGGCAGTCGCCACCAGACGAACATGGAATCTCGTTGTATTCTCTATCGGCGGAATCGCGTTGGCGGCGAAAGCCGAGGAGGTCGGCGGGGTGGCGCCCTGGGGTGATAGTATACCGATTCCAAGTCGGACACCCTTTGTCGAATCTCTACTTATACGGGACAAAGACCTTTTGCCGGTGTACGATTTAGCATCGCGACTGCAGGCCAATCTCCGTGGCGATGTGCCTTTGTGCTTGGTGATCCGTCATCCCGACGGCCCCCTGGCTATCGGGGTCGATGGAGACATTCCGACGCTTCTTACGCTCGACGCAGGAAAGATCGGGCCGAGCCGCAGGCAGGATCTCGACACGCTAGGCAGTTTTGAGACCGACGGTAGGCAGGTGGAGATCTTGGCGCTTCAACGGTTGGGAAGACGCTAATCGAACCTCGGTCGGTCAACGATCGGGTGAAAGGAAAAGGACATGCCGAAAGTGCTGGTGGCCGACGACAGCATTGCCGTTCGCAAGGTCGCCGAACGCCTGCTGACCGAGGCTGGGTTGGGAGTGACGCTGGCGGCCAACGGGGAAGAAGCCATGGCGTTTCTCTCGAAGGAATGCCCGGACCTTATCGTGTCCGACGTTATCATGCCGGACAAGAGCGGGTACGAAGTCTGCGCGTTCGTGCGGTCGCAGACCGCCCTGGCGAACACCCCCGTGTTGCTCATTTCCGGGATTGTCAATGACGAGGTGGCAAAGCAAGCGGAGTCTTGCAAGGCCGACGGAGTGCTGAAGAAACCGTTCCAGGGCACTTCACTGAAGGATCGCGTCCTCGAATTGCTCGCAAAGCGGCAGGAGCAGGCTGCTTCTGCCCGTGTGAAGCCGCCGGCGACGATCGCGACTTCGGCGCCAGCCGAAGTGGAGCAAGCGACTCGAGTGTCTCAGGAACAGCTCGAAACGTATCGAAAGATGTCGGTTCAGCTGAGGCAGGCCGAGGACGATCTTCGTAAAGAACGAGAGCAGACCAGCTTGTTGAGCCAAAAGCTGAGCCAATTGGAAGCTCAGGTGGCGCGGGTGCAGGAATTGGAAGCTAAGGTCGTCACTGGACAGGAGCAGGCGATCCAGGCCAAGAAGGCGGCCGAGGAAGCGCTGCTAATGAAGGGCCGTGTCAAAGAGTTGGAAGCAAAACTCGCCACGGAGCGCGAGCTAGCGGCGCATGCCAAGCGCGTGATGGATGAATTGCAAATGGTGAAAGGGCGTGTCAGCGAGTTGGAAGTACAGTTGAGGGCCGAGCAGGAGCAGACCTCGGTGCTGAAGAAGCGGGCGTCCGAAATGCAAGAGATGGCGAAGCGGGTGCAGGAACTGGAAGCTTCACTTGAAAAAGAACGCCAACATTTTGCTCAAGGCACACAAGAGCTGGAGTCGGCCCTTCAAAAGGAGCGAGAGCAGTCGACGCAGCAGGCTCAACGCCTTGCAGATGCGCAGAAGGCTGCCGAGCGATGCCGGGAATTCGAGGCCGCCTTGCAGGCCGAGCGACAGGCCGCCGCCCAATTGGTCGAACAAATGAACGTTATGGAGAAGACGGTGATACGATCCCAGGAGTTGGCTCAGCAGTATGCGCGCGAACAGCAGCGCGCGGAGGAGCTCGCTCATCGCTTGGCCGATGCCGAAGCTCGCGTGGAAAAATTGAAGGAGCTGGAAGGATTGCTGCAAACCGAACGGGATCGCAATGCTGTCCTGACGCGACACGTCACTGAAAGTGAGCAATCTGCGCAGGAAGCGACAAAACGATTCGAGGAGATGGCCAAGAAGCTTGGAGAAATCGCCGGCCTTGCGTCACAACTCGGAAGCGGGACTCGACGGTCCTGATCACAAGACCCGTGTCGAGTGTCGGCCGTCATGGGCGTGAGGGGCTGGATTCATGGGCGGTGAAACATCGGACGATTTCCAGAAAGAGCTCGTCGATTTATTCGTGCAGGAAGCGCAGGAATGGCTGCAAAATATCCATGTCGCGCTCGATGAGCTGCAGCAAGGTCCCGCGCCGGAGAGACACGCCGCGTTGATCGGTATCCTCACCGGCGGCGTTACCAACCTCGGCGGCTCAGCCGCCACAATCAATCTTCCCGAAGTCGAACAGGCCAGCTTCGCCGCCATTCCCTTCATCGAGGCGCTGAAGGATCCTGCGCGATCTTTTTCCGTTCAGGACTTTCTGTCCCTGTGCAGGCAATTGGGGCAGATCCATGCCGCACTGACGCGGGCGACGGGCGTCTCGTTCGACTCTCATGCCGAGTCCGATGCTGAAACGGTGTTGCACGGTTCGGTCGCTCCCAAGGAACTCCTGCAAACGCTGCGAAGTATTCGGGTGGAGGGCGAGGAAGGCAACGGCGACCGGAACCTGATTGGCGCGATGATCGACCAAATGGAGGCGCAGATTAAAGCGGGAGTCCAGCAGGTCGCGGTCGATGCCATTCGAACCCACTTGGACCGGATGGCGGAGTCCGAAGACGCGTTTGTCCGGGCGGTCGATGAAGGAATAGCCGTCTTACAGGAAAAGCTTTCGTCCCTCGATACGACGCCGACGAACGGAGCCTGGGAAGCGTCTCTCCGTGACGTGACACAGTTGCAAACGGAGGCGCAGCAGGTCAATGCGGTTCCGGCCATCACGTTTTTTTCTGGGCTGCACAGCCTGCTCTCCGTGGTCATCCAGCATCGTGTTCGCCTCGCCAAACAGCGTGTGGATGCGATCACCGGCAGGCTCGGTACCATGAGAGAGATGGTCCATGAATGGGCCGAGCGCGGGCGATTGGAGCGTACCGCGATTGGCCAAGCCTTGCTGAGCGGTCGATGATTCCCACGGCGGCGGTGCTGTTGACAGGGTCGCGCCGCGCCGCCCCGGATCTTCGTCGCGATTCCGGATAGAATGTGATCTATGGAAGAGCGCAGGACTGAAGGATTGTACGCGCGGGCCGAACACGAATTAACGAGGGTCGCCGCCGCGGTGCAGCGGCAGGACCCGATCGACCTTCGCACGCTTTCGGACCTGGCTGCTGCGCTCGCGGAGGGGGTACGAAGAAGCGATCAGCTCGTCGTGCATGCGATGAGCGGCCCTAGCGGCCCGCCGCTGGTCACAAATCTGATCAATGTCGGAGTTCTGTCTGCGAAGATTGGGGCGGGATTGGGTTATTACGGGGACGAGCTGCAACGGTTGGTGCTGGCCGGGCTGGTCCACGACATCGGGCTCTTTGCCGTCCCACAGTCGGTCGTGACGAAATCTGGTCGACTGACGCAGGATGAGCGGACCCTGATCGAGCAGCATCCGGAACTGGGATATCAAGTCATCCGAAAATCCGGGCCAGAGTGGGAATGGCTGGCTCAAGTGGTGAGACAGGCCCATGAGCGGTGGAACGGACAGGGATATCCCAACAAACTCAAGGGACGACAAATCAGCGAACTTGCCCAGATCATCGGCGTTCTGGATGTCTTCGACGCACTCGTTACGCCCCGGCCCTATCGGCGACGATTCTTTCCGCACGAGGCCGTACGCGAATTGATCGTGGCCGA
>DASTSI010000037.1:0-6290 GCA_035760745.1 Nitrospira sp.
ACGGCGAGTGCGGATACTGCGCCGGAGACGTCCCATCCAATCCGATGCTTCCAGTAATGTGTCCCGGTATCGGCCGTATCCTCCGAACATCTCATCACCTCCGTCTCCGGAGAGAGCCACAGTGACGAACTGACGCGTGTATTGACACAGAAGAAATGTGGGCAGACAGCTTGAATCGCCATTCGGTTCATCGAGCATCGCTGCGATGTCCGGCACCAAGCTGACCGCGTTCGGCTTCAATATTTGCTCGTGGTGATCGGTACCAAGATACGCGGCGACCTCTCGGGCCATGAGATGCTCCGTTTCGTCCGTCCCTTCAAACCCGATCGAGAAGGTCTTGACCTTATGCCCGAGTTCCCGGGTCATCATGGCGACGACGAGTGAGGAATCAACACCTCCGGAGAGAAAGGCACCGAGCGGGACATCGCTGATCAACCGCTTCTCGACGGCATCCAGGACCACCTTTCTGAGGTCTTCGACCGTCTTATCCGGTGAACGTTGGCCGAGGAAGGCGGATTCTTTCGCCCGGAATGCCCAATGACGGCACACGCGGATATCGGATGCCGCATCGTCAGCGCAATCGGTGAGGAGATACGACCCGGGAGCAAGCTTCTTCGCCCCCCGGAAGATCGTCCACGGTGCCGGGACATATTGGAGAAGAAAGTAGAACGCCAGCGCATCTCGATCGATGGTGTCGTCGAATCCTGGCACGCAGCGCAAGGCCTGAAGCTCCGACGCAAAGGCAAACCACCCCGGGCCCTCGGCATAGTACAGCGGTTTCTTTCCGAACGGGTCTCGGGCCAAGAGCAAGCGTCGTGTCAGTCGATGCCATACACCGAACGCGAACATGCCGTCGAGCTCATCAATGTGCCGGGGATCCATGGTCTCAAACAGATACGGCAAGATCTCGGTGTCGGATTGCGAACGAAAGGAATGTCCCTTTTCCTCGAGGACGGCCCGGATGGCTTTGAAATTGTATATTTCACCGTTGAACGTCACGACCACGGACCCATCGTGATTCGTCATGGGCTGCCTGCCTTCGGGACTCAGGTCGAGAATGGACAGCCGCCGGTGCGCGAGCGCGCACACGCCTGCTTCATCGGTCCAGAGTCCCGCATCGTCAGGCCCCCTGTGGACCATCGTCTCGCGCATCCGTGTGACGATCTCCATGAGGCGGGTTCGACCAAACCCCGCGCCGCGATCAATGAGACCCGCAATTCCGCACATTCTGCTCTCCGCAGTGGTGTTCTGTACGCTCGAATCGGTGACTCAACGGGAAGAGAAGGACTGCCAAATGCTTGCGACAATGCGAAGGAGGCGCGGGTATCGCACAAGCCGGCATGCCAGCCGATACTCCAGGCTCTGTGTCAGTTGGGCCATGGTTTGCTCTCGCTCGACCATCGTTCGCTCGTATTGCCGGAGACGGGCGTCGCGTTCCACTATCGCTTGCTGGTGCTGCTGTATGCGGGCATCCCGCTCCTCGATCGTCCGTTGCTGCTGCGTCACTCGTTCGTTCAATTCCACGGCCATTTGCTCGGACTTCAAGAGACCTTCCTCTTTGACGCCGACGAGGTCCTGAGCCGCCTTCAATTGCTTCAGGGCACGTTGCAGGGCGACGTCGCTGAAGATGCCTTGCAGGACAAGGTCTTCGATCCGGCGTTCCTTCTCGATGAGCACCTGCCCGACGTACTCATGAGCATGATGGACGTCGAGAGGGTCCCGCCGAACCAGATACAGATTGGACAGTTCCGCCGACTGGACCTCGTAGACCGGGGAATAGGAATTGGCGAACCGCAGCGCTTCGAAGTGAGGACGAATGACGTCATAAAACCGATAGCCATGCTTCCAAAACTCCCGGACCCAGCATTCGATGGGCAACGCTCTTGGACTGGCAATCCCCGCCTCCCCGGGCGGAGTCGAGCCGAACAGAATCGTGTCGCTGCACTGAACGCAAGAGGCGGTGAGATCCTGGTAGGAGCTCTGTTGGAGATCCTCCGCATCCGGGAGACAAATGCACAGATCGAACTTCTGTGTCGGTTGATAGACCGAAAGAAAATCGAACGCGTCTCGATTCGGCGAGTCTTCGCGGGACTGGCCCGGAGCAGACAGATCCGTGCCGACATTGAGGAGTTGCTTGACGCCCATCTTGGACAGGTTCCACAACAAGCGTCCCCGATCATGACCGAGATACACGGCGCTATTCGGCGAGCAGACGTTGTATAGAACCGCGGCGAGGTTCTCCCAAAATTCCTCTCGATCAAGAAAGCTCTTGTCATGTGTCCGAGGATTCACCTGACGCGCTTCTGCGCTCGACGGTTCCAGCACGCCGATCGCATCGTAGACGTCGGCGTAGCGGCCATGGCGAAAGACAAATTCCGGCGCCTCGCCGAGAAATTGATAGACGGCGCGACGAATATTGGATCCCCAGCATCCGATGACATCATGCAGCACGATGCGTCCGCGCGGGCTGATACAGCTTCGGGCCAGGCGGAGGTCTCCCAGCACGGCGTCGCTATAGTGCAACCCATCGATGAAGATCAGATCAAATGGCCCGAACTTCTTGCAGACTTCCGGTCCCACGATATTCACCGTTTGGATCGGACTCGCCTTCGTCGAAGCAAACGTGGCACCCGTCGAAAATCCCCCGATGTGAAATGCAATCTTGTGCCGCAATCCCAATCGCTCAGCCGCCCTTCCGGCTATGTCTTGAGGACGCGCCTCGACATCGGCCCGGGTGGACGGCGTATTCATGGCGTGCAATTCGATTTCTAAGGGCAGATTGGGATCGATCGAATGCACAATCGTGTCATCGCGGCATTGGGAGGCCATCATCAATGTGGCGACCCCGACGAATGTGCCGACCTCAAGAATCCTTGAAGGCCGCACCTCGTCGATCTCGGCCAACAATCGCTGGACATCCCCTCGTGGAATCGCCCAGTGGCTCACGAGCTCCCGCGGATAGCCGAGCTCTGCGTAGACAGACAGGACTCTTTCGTAGACGTCTTCTTCGCCGGTTCGCTGCCCATTTGCCGTCGATCTCTGCATGTTCTCAGTAATCCGTCCACCGCACGTTCGGAGGGGCTGGGCTCGTCATGTTCATGCCTACGGTCTCATGCTCGAACATCTCCGCGACTCGCCGACATCCCATCATGGCGACAAGTTCTTCTTGAACGACGACACGTCGTCTCGGGCTTTCAGATGGCGCTCTATCATTTTGGCCCAAATGCTGTTGGCAATCTCGTTGGGATGGCCTTCCCACTTGCTGACCGTGAGATTCTGACCGGAAAACTGACGGTAGTATTCCGCGGTATCGATCA
This sequence comes from Nitrospira sp., assembly GCA_035760745.1. Taxonomy (GTDB): domain Bacteria; phylum Nitrospirota; class Nitrospiria; order Nitrospirales; family Nitrospiraceae; genus Nitrospira_C. The sequence goes on from DASTSI010000037.1 coordinate 3,318, forward strand.
CCTCCATGCCGGCTTCTTTGAAGGCCTGCTCGGCCAATTGCGTGATCCGGTATCCCCGTGAATCGAGGGCGGGAAATTGATCGAGCACGATCCCGACAACAGGGGGAAGTCCCTGAGAGACCACGAACGAATTCATCGCTCGCATGTCCTTGCCGAACCGGCCCTGGTAATTCCGGAAATCCTTCAAGATATCGTCGTAAAAGTCAGCCCGGAACCCGAGCTTCAGGAGTAAGGCGTTATAGCCGTCACCGACGAGTTTCACGACCCGGCTTCTGGCCGCGAGATCCTGCTTGACGTGGTCTGGAATGGGCAATGAAAAGGCATCATTGACGGAGTATTGCCCTACGCCTGAAGGCAGAAAATCGTTGTGGCACATTCCGTAGATGACCAGATTGGGCCTCAGGCGCGGCACAAACTCGTAGACTCTCCTCGTGAGATCTTCACTCTGCAGGCCGTCGGATCCTAGATTGAGAAACTCTATCGAGTATTCATTCGCTAGTTGTCGCTGAAGGACAGCCGAGTAGGTGTACTGCTCCTCGATACCGTCGCCGTACGTCAGACTGTCACCGATGACCATGACGCGAAACGTATCGGCTCGTTTAGCCGGAAATTCAGTGGTCCGTCTTATCCCGTACCCGTCATACACGTGCAGAACGGCGTGCCAGAGCGAGGCTCGAGCCGCACCTTCCTGCTCCACCGGCCTTCGTTCCCACTCTCGCGGCATGGTCAGCAAGGACTGCCGCCACGCAGCTTCATTCAATATGTTCGCTGGAACGGCGACCGAGAAGGCGCCCAAGCGGCTAGTCAGATGGGATTCGTCGTGTGTAGAGAGATCGTTTTGATCGAGGCTCTTTGTCCCCTGTGACACCAACGCGAGCCTCTCATGCCAAGCGAGGCCCGCTTCAGCAGCCATGAGCGCCAGCCCTATCGACGCCACCACGAGCGTCATATCGTTCATGCGCCGACTATAGACGGTCGCCCCTGATGTGCTTCGTGCCGCGTTGAGCAATTCGTGCACCACCCAGAGGGCGGCGATCACGGCTACGCAAACGCTCCCCCAAAACAACGGGCCATGGAGGCGGATGGTGAACCATAGAGCCCCCAACATGACGAAAACCCACGACCCGATTCCCCGCCAGCTCACCGCATGTCTTGTCCGACGATAAACCACCCCTCCGAGCACGCATAGAGCGCAGATTCCGAGCACGACTGGGAGGGAAGGAGACAGAAAGAGCCTGACTTTCGCGGAATAGCGGCGACCATTGCTTCGCGGGTCGGTATTGTCGGAGGCAGAAAAATACACGTCGTGATTCCAATGCGAATACTTGCCGCCTCCCTCTTGGCGGATGCTGGCGTGCAGTTGGTGAGCCGGCCCGAGTAGGCGGCCGTTCTCCCAGACTTGCGTTTCCGATTCATACGGGGTGACGGAAGTGTCCGAATCGGGGACAAGCGGCCAGGTGTACCGAAGCGGCACTCTGTAGGCATGGCCGGCGTCCGGGATGATTTCCGATGCCGACCATTGCTTGACGGCTGGGATGCCGACGAATGTCCCGGCTCCTGCCGCCGCACTCAGCACGACAAACAGGCCCGCAATCCGGAGATCCCACGTGGGACGGATGCTGTGGTGCAAGGTAGTCATCAGTAGGCAAGTCAGGAACCAGACGGCCCGGATGCTGATGAAGCAGGCACCGGCTCTGCCTGGATCGTCATGATGAATCCGAAGCCCAACCGATCGAGCCACTGATCGCACAAGGGTGTAATTCGTTGATCCAACCGGTCGACACGTTCCATCACGATGCTGCGTTTTCCCCGAAGTTGGGTCGAGAACTCGTGCCACCGTTCTGCCCGGCGATTTTGCTGCAGGATGGTGTCCATCGCCTCACCGGCCATGCGCTTGACGAGAAAATTGAGTGCCCCTCGTACAGAGCCGCTGTATACGTCTTGGCCGCATTCGACGGCGTTCACTCTATAGCCTGTTTGCCTCAGCATGGTCGTCAGAGTTCGCCGCGTGAACATGGTCGTATGGCGGGGGACGTCGTCATGCCGCATGAACCGCCCTGGAATACTGTTGAAGTTCGGTACGAGGACGACTAATCGACCTGTCGGCTTCAGCAAGCTTCGCACTCGGGCCAGGGTGCGCTTGGGATCATAGACATGCTCTAAGACCGCCCACATCGTCACAAGATCAAACGACCGGGCTTCGAACGGCGCTTCCTCGATCGCGCCGTAATGAATGTCGAGATTGAAGAGGTTGGGCGGTCTCGAGTAGAACTCCACACCGGACACACTCCAGCCCTTGGTTTTCAAGAAGTAGAGAAATTCGCCTTTGTAGCAACCGATATCGAGCGCACGGCCCGGCCGAAGATCCGCGACATGGCGATACATGGCTTCGATCCGTTCGCGATTACATTCCAGCGCTTCATGAGGCGAAAGGGCGGCTTGATAGAACTCGTCGGTGTAGTACTCCCGAATCTCCTTTTCGGTCGGCCTCGGATTGACGTACACGAGGGAGCATTCCACACACTTCACCACCGAAAACGACTGATCGGAAACCAGAAACCTGGTGTCTCTACGAGCAAACATCAACTTCGTGCGATCGCTTCCGCATAAATTGCATGTGATGTATTCCATACCGTCAGATGGTGACCGCCTGGACGGGAGCGGCTCTCTCTCGGTTCACGACGCGGCAACATCGTAAGGAACGGCGAACTCGGCTTCAGTCGTTTTACGCAGGACGACCATGTACAGCATATTCGAAGGGACGGACAGCGCGTTGAGCAATGCGGGGAGCCGCCGCGTCATCGTCTCATGTGGATGGCCGTTGCTCGCCCCATACCGGCGGGGCTCCTCTGCCGGATTCTCGGCAGCGGGAGGAACATGGAAATCCTCGAGGACGATCTCGTACTGATTCGCCTCCGCGATCGATCGGAAGAGCTTCGGATTGAAGTTCACAAAGGCGTGATCGATCCACGT
>DASTSI010000038.1:0-20303 GCA_035760745.1 Nitrospira sp.
GGCCAGGGCGAAGTCGAGGCGCCGGCCGGCAGCGTCGCCCATATGATCGACATGTTGGACAAGGCGCATCCGGGGCTCAAGGATCGCCTCTGCGACGAGACCGGGGAGCTTCGGCGGTTCGTCAACATCTATGTCAATGAGGAAGATATCCGCTTCCTGAAGGGGAAGGACACGTCGCTGAACGACGGGGACGAAGTCTCGATCGTGCCTGCCATCGCGGGAGGATGATCATGTCGAACTTGCGTTTCCATATCAGATTCCCCGAAAACAAGATCAAGGAGCCGGTCATCTACGAGATCGGCCATGAGTACAACGTCGTGACGAACGTCCGCCGGGCCGACGTCAGGGAGACGACCGGCTGGATGGACCTGGAGCTGACAGGGGAAACCGCCGAGATCGAGCGGGCCGTCGAAGGCCTGCGCAGGAAAGGGGTCGTCGTGGACCCCATCGAGTTGAACGTGGTGGAATAACAGGGCGCGAAGCGACCGTCGTCAACCGTCGGTGAGGCGTCATAAGGAACGAGCGGCACAGCATGGAACTGACCGAGGAGCAAATACAACGGTACAGCCGCCATATCATCCTCCAGGAGGTGGGCGGCAAGGGGCAGACGAAGCTCCTCAAGGCGAAGGTTCTTCTCATCGGAGCCGGAGGACTGGGCTCCCCGGCCGCGCTCTATCTCGCTGCCGCGGGCATCGGCACCATCGGATTGGTGGACGGCGATGTCGTCGATCTCTCGAACCTTCAACGTCAGATCCTTCACTCCACAGCCACGCTCGGACAGCCCAAGGTCGAATCGGGCCGAAAGACGCTGAACGGCATCAATCCGGACACCACGATCAATGCGCATCATCAACTCGTCGACGCCGAGAACATCCTGCCCCTGATCAAACAGTACGACGTCGTCCTCGACGGATCCGACAACTTCACGACGAGATTCCTCGTGAACGACGCCTGCTACTTCGCGAAGAAGACGTTGATTTCTGCGAGCATGTTCCGGTTCGAGGGCCAGTTGACGACCATCAAGCCTCACGCGGGCTATCCCTGCTATCGCTGTCTCTATCCCGAACCGCCGCCCGCCGGGCTGGTGCCGAACTGCCAGGAGGCGGGCGTGCTCGGCGTGCTGGCAGGCACGATGGGCATTCTCCAGGCGTCGGAAGCGATCAAGGAGATTCTCGGAATCGGCGAAACGATCGCCGACAAGTTGATCATCTACGACGCGTTGGAGATGAAGTTCAGAAAGGTGGGACGGCCGAAAGACCCCGCCTGCCCTCTCTGCGGTCCCAATCCGAAGATCAAGGACCTCAGCATGGATTACACAGTCTCCTGCACCATTTAGCCGGGACGCCGAGGGCGAGGCACGCAAGGTTTAACCGGAACGCAATTCCCTCTCCTTTCACCGTGGCCGATCTCGTCATTCCCCAGCCGATTCTCGATCAGGTGATCGCACAGGCGCGCGAACTCGCTCCGTACGAATGCTGCGGGTTTCTCGCCGGCACCGGACATCAGGTGGAGCGGGTCTACCCGATCAAGAACATCGTCGGGGTGGACGGCGCGACCGAAGCGGCCCTCTTCGACGAGGCGAAGGCCCGGCATCTCTCCCGCCTGTCTCCGGAAGAGCGGGCCGAGATCGCCTTCATCATGGACGCGCAAGAGATGTTCCAGGCCGTCAAAGACATGCGCAAGAACGGCTTGACGCTCCAAGTCGTCTACCATTCGCACCCTCACGACCCCGCGAGGCCCTCGACGACCGACATCAAAATCGCGAGCGACTGGGAGGAAAACTGGTCGCGCCTGAACCTGACCCTTCCCATCTATCTCCTGATTTCGCTCATGGATTCCAGCCGCCCCGATGTCCGCGCCTACTGGATCAAACAGGGCGCCGTCTCTCCGGCCGACTTCGTCCTCAGCTAGGAGTGGCGGCCGTCGCTTCTCAACCCGGGGTTTCCTTCTTCCATCTGCCGGTGCCATAATGGCGCCTCATCGACCTCTTCCAAGGAGTGACTCATGCGACTCTTGCTGGCCATACTACTCCTCTCATACTGGGTCCTGCTCTCCGCCGGACCGAGCTTCGCCGAGGACAAGAGCTTCTATAGTCCGGTCATCTTCGTCGACAAAGAAAACCACCGGGTGCTCATCTCCACCCTCGGGTCCGTCTTCTATATTGAAGCGCCGGGGGCCGCGGAGCCGCATCTCGACAAGCTTCCGATCTCGGGCCTCGTCGATTTCGTTGTGGAGATGCGGGACGGCAAGATGCCGTTGATCAAGTCCTGGAAGGTGAAGTCCGGCGAATCGACCTGTATGTTCTTCAATGGCAAGGAGTGCAAGTAGAGGGAAGGGCGTTATGGTACCGGGCGCGGGATTCGCGCCGGCGACGGGGACGGCGACCTACTCCGAGCTACCCAGCATGTCGTCCACCAGCGGACGATTGATGTCGGTGCAGCCGGGACAGATCGTATCGAAGAGCGCTTCGTAGTTCTGCACAAAATTCTTGTGATCAGTAAGTTTCTCCGCCATGACCTGCTCATAGCAGCTGTCGCAGAGCATCATCAGCCCCCGCATCACCGCTACCGTTTTCCGTCCCGCGCTGCTTGCCATGGCTGTCGCTTCGCTTCCAAGGTGACTATGGACCGACCGACCGTGACACGTCGGACGGACGACGTCCGCTCTTAGACGGACCCCTTCTGCATTGCCATGAAGAAGTCCTCGGCCTCCAGGTCGATCCCGCAATTCGGGCATTCGATCGGTTTGTCGGGCGGCGGAATCTGCAACTCGGTGCGGTCCATTCGTCCGCGACAGACGTGATAGAAACGCCCGCGCGCATGTTCATTATCGAGCGGATCGTTTTCGTAGATCAAGACCATCTGAAGGCACCTTCGTCACGCGAACGCCGCTGCCCGTCGCCGCCTGATCAGGTTTGAAACTGGGCCTCGTACAATCCCGCGTACAATCCGCCGCGGGCCAGGAGCACCTCGTGCGTCCCCTCCTCCACCACCCGGCCTTGGTTCAGCACGATGATGCGGTCCACGTCGTGGATCGTCGACAGCCGGTGCGCGATCACGATCGTCGTTCGTCCGCGCATGAGCTCGTCCAGGGCTTCCCGGATCTTGACCTCCGTCTCGGTATCGATATTCGAAGTCGCTTCGTCGAACATCACGATCGGGGGATCCTTGAGCAGGACGCGGGCGATGGAGATGCGCTGCCGCTGCCCGACGGAAAGCTTCACGCCTCGTTCGCCGATCCACGTCTCGTAGCCTTCGGGCAGCGCCATGATGAACTCATGGGCCCTGGCCGCCTTGGCCGCCGCTTCAATCTCGTCCTGACCGGCCGACAAATTTCCGTACAGCAGATTCTCTCTCACGGGGCCGTTGAACAGGAACGGCTCCTGCTGCACGAGGCCGATTTGACTGCGGAGAAACGCCAGCGGGACATCCCGGATGTCGGTCCCGTCGATGGTCACACGGCCTTCCGTGACGTCGTAGAACCTCGTCAGTAGCTTGAGGGTGGTGCTTTTCCCTGCGCCGCTCGGCCCGACCAGCGCGACGCGCTCGCCGGCCTGCACGGCAAACGAGACACCCGTCAACACCGGACATTCGGCGCGGTACCGGAATCCGACGCCGTGAAAGGCAATTTCACCGGCGAGACGGGGCGCTGGCGCCTCGGCACCGGGACGGTCCCGCACCTCCGGCTCCTGATCGAGGATCTCGAACACGCGCTCACTCGCTGCCAGGGCGTGCTGCAGCATGTGATTGACGGAGTGAATCTGGTTGATGGGGACGTAGAACTGAGCCAAGTACGATACGAACATGACGAGCTCGCCGACGGACAGCGTTCCGGCCAGCACCGCCTGCGTGCCCTGCCACAGGACCAAGGCGGAACCCAGGCTTCCGGCCAGCATCATGCCCGGCGAGTAGTACGACCAGAGATACATGGCCTTGAGCGTATCGCGTCGGGCCTGATCACTCTTCTTTTCGAAGCGCGCCTCCTCGTACGGTTGCCGATTGAACCCCATCGTCTCCCGGATGCCTGCCAGCGCATCCTGTAACAGGGCGTTCAACTCGGCGGCGCTCTTCCGCACTTGACGGTAATGGCCGTGGACGCGCCTGGTGAAGAAGACGGCTCCGAGGATCAGGAGCGGGATCGGGAGCAGCGCCATCAGGGCGAGCTTCCAGTTCAGCCAGAAGAGGACGCCCATGATCCCGAGGAGGGTCAGTCCGGCGATGATGACCTGCTCCAGCCCATCGACGAAGATCCGCTGCATGTGCTCGGTATCGTTCAGCACGCGGGACATGATTTCGCCGCTGGGCCGGTTCTCGAAAAAATTGATCGATAACCGCTGGAGCGCGGCGAAGACCTGCACGTGCAGATCATGGACGACCTGCTGCTCAAGCGTGTTGTTCAGCCGGATCCTGATCGATCCACAGACGTTCCGCAGCACATAGGCCGTCACGAGTCCGGCGAACACCCAGGGCAGCAAGGAGAGTATTCCGGCCTGGATGACGTCGTCGATGACGACTTTGACGAGCCAGGGCGGAACGAGCTCGAACGCGGTGGTCAGGCCGGCGAACAGGAACGTGCCCACGACCAGGTGGCGATATGGCCGGAGATAGTCAAGAACGCGCAGCAGTGTCTTCACGAGCCAATCAGCGGTTCATGCAGGGTGAAACACGACAAGACGGATGAGCGGGCGGGAAGGAGCAAACGATCAAGTGGTCGGTGCCTCATGTCCGATCGCAGATGCTAAATCGCCGGCGTCGGATCTTTCCGCCAGTACCGGTCGAATTCCGTCAACTGAGTCAGGGTGGATAAGTCCGTCATACGATCCAAGAACAGTTTTCCGATCAGATGATCCATCTCGTGCTGGATGCACACGGCATAGAGACCGTCGGCTTCGATGTCGACGGCTTTCCCGTCGCGATCGAGGCCGTGCACCCGAACCACCGAGGGCCTGGTCACCTTGCCGCGCAGGCCGTCCACGCTCAAGCACCCTTCCCAATTCTCGACCTGCTGGGGACCATAATACACGATTTTGGGATTGATCAGAGTCGTGGCGGGGAAGCCGCCTTCGCCTTCGCAACCCATCACGACCAATTGAATCGACCGCGATACTTGCGGCGCGGCCAGCCCGATGCCCGGCTCGTCCAACATCGTTTCGAACATGTCGTCGACGAGCTGCTGGAACTCCTTCGTCTTAATGTCGCGGGGATCGACCGGCTCGGCGATCTTTCGGAGGATCGGATTACCCAATTTCGCGATCGGCAGGATCATAGTGCGGGACTTCATCGCTCGTCGTGGCCAATTCCTTCTGCCTCATGCGTGAGGCGTGAAGAATTCATATAACACAGCATTTTTCGCGCCCGCAAGGTTGGTCACCCTTGGCGCAGCGAACCCTTTTTGGGCTGCGGGAGCTCGAACGTATCTTTCTCACTGTTCCACCAGTCCGCCCATTCTTGACTCCACTCTTGCCGGTCTTGCTTGGTGGAAGTGTCCCAGTCATGGAACTCCGTCTCGTGGCGGGTGAGAATCCAGAGAGACTGCACGGCCGACATGGCGACGAAGCGCTCCTCGTCGGAAATCATCTCGATCAGCGTCGGCACGATGGATTTGTCGCGGACATAGCGGCACTCGAAGGCGGCGGCCTTTCTGATCGACGGGTTTGCATCCTTCGACATCGTCTGGATGGCCTCGGGCGCGCGCGCCGCATCCAGGCGAATGGCCACCCGCAGGGCATGCTCCCGGACACGGGGAATTTCGTTCGGTTCCTTGGCGGTGGTGATCAGCGCCGGCACCGCGGACGTCGCGTTCAACATGGAAAGCGTTTCAATCGCGTTGTATCGGGTGCGCGGTCCGAGCATCGTCAGCGCCTTGACCAGCACGGGCACGACCGGCTCGCCGAGGTGGACGAATTCGCCCATCGCCCAAAATTCCTGTTTCCCTTCCAGGAGCGGCAATAGCGCCTCCGCCCGCTGCAATTCTTCCGGAGTGAGCGGCTTGGTGTTTTGCGGGACGGAAACGGCAGCCGAGTCCTCAGCCTTGGGAGGCATCTCGTACGGAATTTGGGCGGGAACCGGGTAGGCCCATTCCCTCCCATGGGCAGCGCCCGCGATCCCGACCAATACGCCGATCGTCAACAGTGCCTCGCGGCGTCTCAACAACAGGGTCCTCAACACGGTCCTTCCCCTTTCGTGACAAGTCATGATGACTCCCGTTCGGATGGTCGATGCACCAACTCATATAATACCGGCAAGACGACCAAAATCAACACAGCCGCCGTCAGCATGCCGCCGACGACCACCCGGGCCAGCGGCTGTTGCGCTTGAGAGCCGATGCCGGTGGCGAGGGCGGCGGGAAGCAGCCCGATGGCCGCGGCGAGCGTGGCCATGAGAATGGGCCTCATCTGCATGTCGGCTCCGCGCACGACCGCCTGGTGCAGCGGCAGGCCCGCCCGTCGAAATTCCTCGATGCTGCTCACCAGCAGCACTCCGCCCAGGATGGCGACGCCGAGCGTGGAGATGACGCCCACCGCCGCCGAAATGCTGAAGTTCGTCTGGGTGAAGACCAGCGACAGCACACCGCCGACCAGTGCGAACGGCACCGTCGAGAGGACGAGCAAGGCATTTTTGAGCGAATCGAACGCCGTGTACAAAAGCAGCAGAATGATCAACAGGCTGATCGGCACGATCGTGACCAGCCGCTTCTGCTCGTCCTTCAATTGATCGTACTGGCCGGCCCACTCCATGCGATAACGCTCCGGAAGCCGGACCTCTTTGGCCAGCCGGGCTTGGGCCTCTTCGACGGTGCTTTGAAGATCGCGCTCCCGTACGCTGAATTTGATCGGGATGTAGCGTTCGTTGTTCTCCCGGTAGATGATGAAGGCCCCCGTTTGGGACGAGATCGTGGACAACTGCTTCAGCGGAATCCTGGCTCCGTTCGGGGTGCTGACGAGGATGTTGCTGATCGCCCCGACGTCCTGCCGGAATTCGGGGAGGAATCTGACGACGAGATCGAACAGCCGTTCGCCTTCATAGACTTGGGTCACCGCCTGACCGCCGATGGCGGCCTGCACGACGGCATTCACGTCGGCCACCTGCAATCCGTACCGCGCGCTCGCCTCCCGATCGACTTGGATCAGGAGATTCGGCTGCCCCACCAGGCGGAAGATGCCGAGGTCTTTGACTCCCCTCACGCCCCGCATCACGCTTTCGATCTCGACGGCCTTCGCTTCCAGCGTCTTGAGATCGGGCCCGAAGAGCTTGATGGAGTTTTCGCCCTTCACGCCCGACATGGCCTCTTCGACGTTGTCTTGGATGACCTGGGAAAAATTGAAGATGACGCCGGGGATTTGCCGGAGGCGTCCTTCGATTTCCTCGATCAGCCGGTCCTTGTCCATCCCGGGCCGCCATTCTCTCTGCGGCTTCAAGTTGGCGAGGAATTCCGCGTTGAAGAAGCTGGTCGGATCGGTCCCGTCGTCCGGCCTGCCGAGTTGCGACACGATTGTCGTCACTTCGGGCGATTGCCTGAAGATCCTCCGGATGTCGCTAGTCAGCCGGGCCGCCTGATCGAAGGAGATATCGACGGGCATCGTCGCGCGCACCCAAAGATTCCCCTCTTCGAGCGCCGGCATGAATTCGCCGCCGAGCGATCGCAGGGCGATGAACGTGATTACGAGAAGACCCGACGCCGCGCCGAGGACCATGAGGCGGTGCTTGAGCGCGAAGGACAGGACCGCCTGATGGAGTCGGCGGATCCCCCTGACCACCCGCGTGTCTTCCTCGTCGAGCGGACCGCGGAGCAAGAACGAGCACAGCACGGGCGCCAGCGTAAAGGCCATGATCAACGCCCCCGCCAACGCAAATCCATACGTAAACGACATCGGCGCGAAAATCTTGCCCGGCACGCCGGTCATCGTGAACAAGGGAATGAAGGCGACGACGATGATCGCCGTGGAAAAGAAGATGGGCCGTCCCACCTGACGGGCCGCTCTCACGATGTGCTGATTGATCGTGAGGTTCGATGTGCGCCCGTGCGCCAGATGGAAGAAGATGCTCTCCACTATGATCAGCGTCGCGTCGACGATGATGCCGAAGTCGATGGCCCCGAGCGAAATCAGATTGGCCGATTGACCGACGAGGACCATCATGGTGAAGGTGAACAACAGGGAGAGCGGAATGGTGAGCGCGACGATCAGCGCCGCCCGGAAATGACCCAGGAAAAGGAACAGGATCAGGAAGACGAGGACCATGCCGCTGATCAAAATATCGGTCACCGTCTCGACCGTCGTATGGATGAGCGCGGTACGGTCATAGAACGTGCTGATTTTGACGCCCGGCGGCAACTTCCAGGTGTTCAGTTCTTGGACCTTTTCCCGGACGTGATCGAGGACCGGCATCGCCTTATAGCCGCGTTGCAGGAGGACGACGCCTTCGACGACGTCGTCGCGTTCGTCGATGCCGACCTTGCCCAGGCGGACGCGATGACCGACCGTGACCGTCCCCAGCGAGCGCACGAACACGGGGGTGCCGTCCTTCTCCGCGACCATGACGTTCTCGATGTCCTGAAGACTGTTGATGAGGCCCAATCCCCTGATGTTGTAATTCTGCGCACCGACGGTCAGATAGTTCCCCCCGACGTTGGCGTTGCTGTTGGAAAGGGCCGTCATGACCTGCGACAGGCTCACGCCGTAGCTCAGTAATTTCCCGGGGTCGATGTCGATGTGGTACTCCTTCGTCGTCCCGCCGAACGCGGTGACATCGATCACGCCGGGAATGCGCCTGAATTCCCGCCTGACCTGCCAATCCTGGATCGTTTTCAGATCGGTGAGCGAAGTGGAGCCCGTGCCGGTCAGTTCGTACCGGTAGATCTCAGCGATGGCCCACCAGGGGGAAAGCGTGGGCTGTACGCCGTTGGGCAACTGGACGGAGATGAGGCGGTTCAAGACCTCCTGGCGGTTCCGAAAATAGTCGCTGCCGAAATCGAAATAGACTTTGATGTCGCTCAGCCCGAAAATCGAGAGCGAGCGCACGTCTTTCAGGCCCGGCATGCCGGTAAGCGCCACCTCGATCGGGATCGTGATCTGGCGCTCGATTTCCTCGGCGGACCATCCCGGGTTTTGGGTGATCACCTCCACCATCGGCGGTGAAGGGTCAGGATAGGCGACGATATCGAGAAGATGAAACGCGTAGAGTCCGCCGAAGAGGAGCGCCAGGCCCAGCACGCAGAGGAGAAATCGTTGGACCAGCGAGATCTCGACCAGGCGGGAGATCATGAGACCGGCGGCGCGTCGAGTGGCGGCTTCTGTACGGGTCCCACCGTGCCTATCCTTTGGCTTCCTGGCCTTGGATCAGCACTGCGCCTTTCACGACGATCCGTTGCCCCGAGGTGAGGCCCTCGACGACCCGGACCTGCTCGGGCGAGATGGGAGCGACGCTGACTTCCTTCTTCACGTATCGGTTGTCGCCTTCGACGACGTAGACGTACTGCTTGCCGTCGGACTCCAACACCGCTTCCCGGGGAATCGTCAGCAGGGGCGTGTTTTCCCCGACACGCAGGTGCAGGCGCGCGAACATTTCCGGTTTCAGCTTACGGTCGGCGTTGTTCACCCAGGCGCGCAATTTGATGGTCCTTGTCGTGGGATCCACGACGTCGCCGATGGCCGCGACGGTGGCGGGAAACATCACGCCGGGATAGGCTTCCACCGCGACCTTGGCATATTGCCCTTCCTTGACGAGCGCCAGATCCCGCTCATAGACATCGGCCACGACTTGCAGCATGTCGAGGTCGGCCACGGTGAAGAGCACTTGACCGGCGTCGCTTCCGACGGATTGCCCCGGAGTGACCGAACGTTCCACGACGATGCCGGTCAGCGGACTCTTCAGCTCGAACCGCGACGTGATCTTTTGTTTGTCCAGGGGCTTGTTCAGTTCTTCGGCGGGGACGCGGAGAGAGAGGAGACGCTCCTTCGCCCTGCGGAACTCGGCGCGGGCCTTGACCAGTTCGTTTTCCGCTTGCTTCAAGTCCTTCAACGGCATGGCTTTGTTTTCATACAGGTCTTTGGCAAGCTCGTGGGCCCGGATGGCGTACTGCAAATCCGAATCTTCCTTTACATACTCGGAATAGGCCTGCGCGATGTCGGGGCTATCCACCACGAGGACGATGTCGCCGGCTTTCACCCGATCGCCGAGGTGGGCCCGCACTTCCACGACCCGGCCTTGCACCGGAGAGGAGATCTTGGAATACCGATCTTCGCCGTAGGCCACCTTCCCGGCCAGGATGAGATCGTGCTCGCCGGATCCCATCTGGACCTCGCCGATTTCCACCCGCGGACGGATCTCGGTGGGTTCGGTGCTCTTCGACGGGATGGCGGCGTTCGAATGAGGCGGCTGGTCCCCGCGACCGCAAGCGGCAAGAGAGACAACGGCGGAGATGACAGCCACGGTCACGATGAGGGGCAGCCGGCTTCCCTTCCGGTGCTTTCCGGAAGTGTCTTCGGATCCCGCCTCACCCCCGACCTGGACCTTCGTCACCTTAGCCAGTCTCCCCTCACGACCGGATCTCCTGCCCCACGGCGCTTTCGAGTTGGAAGAGATTGTGCTGATAGGTAAACAACGCTTCGATGTAGTTCTGTTGAATCGTCCGTGACGTCCGCGCGGCATCCAGGAGGTCCAAAATGGTCGCGCCTCCCCGTTCGTACGCACGCTCCACGATCGTCAGCGTGGAACGCGCATCGTCCAGCACGCCTCCGATGAACGCTTCGACGAGCCGACGGCTTTGGATCAGGTTGCGGTAGGCAACTTCGACCTCATTTTCCACCTGATTGACCGTTTTATTCAAGTCGGCTTCCGCCGTTTGGACCGCCACTTCCGCCTGGCGGATCCCGCCTTGATTCCGGTTGAACAGGGGCAAGGGAACGCCCAAGTTCAGGGCCCATTGCTGGGGGTTGTCCGGTCCCAAGGAGCCTTGGACTGCATACCCGCCGCCGATCGTGACATCCGGGACTCGGTAGGCCTTGGCCAGCTTCAAATCGGCTTCCCGCTGGGAATAGGCATACCGTTTCGCCCGGATGTCTGGCCGCTGATCCAATGCCGCCACCCGGAGCTTGTTGATGTCGGGATCGATCCGGCGGAAATCCATGTCCGTGGTCAATTCCATGGTCGTCTTGGGGGTGAGGCGCAAGAGTTGTCGGAGATCTCCCCGCGCCGACTCCGCCTCCTGCAAGGCTTGGATCACCTGGGACTGGAAATCGACCATCTGAAGCCTGATCCGGATCAGGTCCACCTCCGCGATGTAGCCTTTCTTGAAGCGGATGGTATTGATGTCCAGGATCCGAGCGAAACGATCTCGGTTCTCTTCCGCCAAGGTCAGACGGCGTTGCGCCAGTTGGATACGATAGTACGAGTCTTTGACGGTGAAGCCCAACTGGCGAACCGCGTCCTCGAAGGCGGCTTCAGCCGACTGCGTGCCGAAGCCGGCGCTCTCGATCCGATACCCGCGCTTGCCCGCCAATTCGAACAACTGCTGGACTTGCGTGAAAAGCTGCCCTCCGGTCGAAAGCGTCCGGCCTTGCGTAAAGGAACTCAAGGTCCCGATCGAGGCCACGGGGTTGGGGAACAGGGCCGCGGTGATTTGCTGGCCTTTGCTGAAATCGATGCCGAACTTGGCGACCAAGACGTCCAGATTCTGTTTCAGGAACAGCGCGAGCGCGTCATTCAGGCTGAGCCGAAGGACGTCCGCAGCGCCTTCGGCCGGCGGGCCGGCCGGCGGGGAGGCCTGGGCTTTGGAGTAAGGACCAATGAGGAGGCTCAAGCACGCGAGGGCGAGGATCGGAAACCGGCGACTGAGCGTGAGCGGCACGTAGTCTCTCCTAGAGGGAACCCGAAAGGTAGCGACGGCAGCGCGTCAGGACACTCTCACGTCTTTGCGGCGTTGAGGCATTATACAGTGAATCGAATTCGATGCAAATAAGGTGTTCAAAAACAGCCGGTTAGGTGATGCAGGGGACCGGGGAACCGGTCCGCGTGATTCGGTGTTGGAGGGAGAAAAAGGCAAACGGATCGGCGGTCGGGCTCAAGAGTCGAGGCCGACTTTGGAATTGGTCGAGCGGAGATGTTTCCTGACACGGACCCGCTCGTGATGCTTGGTCAACAGTTGCCGGCGGATGGCGTTGCGATCTTCCGCGACGATCCGGACCAGACGATCGACATCTTCTGCGTGATCACGGACCAGCTCGGACAGCCGCTGCATCTGCGCCTCGAGTCGCTCGAGCCTCCACAGGGCGTCCTGCAACCGGTCGGACACCTGACTCTTCTTCGCCGGCACGGGGTCCTCCTTGGACAGCGACGAGATCACCACATCTTCCTTCATGTCAGCTCCTTCGTGAGGCTAGTATCAACTGCGCGCGACAGGAAGTCAACGAATTCACTTTCTTCCTATTTAAATACCAATCCTGCTACAATTCGCGTCATGAACAGTATTTTTACGATGGTGCTCGCCGGCGGAAAAGGCGAGCGGCTGCAGCCGCTCACCGAGCATCGTGCGAAGCCCGCCGTGCCGTTCGGCGGCAAGTATCGCATCATCGACTTCACGTTGAGCAACTGCCTGAATTCCGGGCTGCGAAAAGTCGCCGTCCTCATTCAATACAAGTCCCATTCGCTCGACCGGCACATCCGGACCGGCTGGGACGTCTACAACGCGGAGCTGGGAGAATACATCGCCTCGATTCCGCCTCAACAGCGAATCAGCGAGGAGTGGTACCGCGGAACCGCGGACGCCGTGTATCAGAACCTGTTCTTGTTGGACAACGAGCAGGCCGAGTATGTGTTGGTGCTCGCCGGCGATCATATCTATAAGATGAACTATGCGGAGATGTTCCATTGGCTGCTCGCCAAGAACGCCGACGTCGTCGTGGGGGCGATCGATATCCCGATCCAGGAGGCCGGCCGGTTCGGCGTCATGGCGGTCGATGAAGACTATCGCGTCACGCGGTTCGACGAGAAGCCGGCCCATCCGACCTCGATCCCGAACGACCCGGACTTGGCGTTCGCGTCGATGGGGATTTATCTGTTCCGGACCAAAAGTCTCCGAGAGGAACTGACCGCGGATGCCCGCGAAGGGACGGCACACGATTTTGGAAAGAACATCATTCCAAGGATGATCGATAACCGGCGGGTCTACGCCTTCAAGTTCCAAGACGCCAACAAAAAGGCCGTGAAGTACTGGCGTGACATCGGAACGCTGGACGCCTACTGGGAAGCCAACCTCGACCTCGTCGCCGTCGATCCGCTGTTCAATCTCTACGACCAGCAATGGCCCATCCGGACGTATCAAGGGCAATTCCCGCCTGCCAAATTTGTCTTCGCACAGGACTACCAGGGCGGGCGCATGGGCGTGGCGTTGGATTCCATCGTATGCGGGGGCTGCATTATCTCGGGCGGCCGCGTGCAGAACAGCGTGCTCTCTCCGAACGTCCGTATTCAGGACCATGCGGATGTGCGGGATTCCGTGATCATGGAAAACGTGGTCATCGGGGAGCACAGCCGCATCCGGCGCGCCATCATCGACAAGGATGTCGTCATCCCACCCAAGACGGAGATCGGCTACGATCGGGACGCCGATGCCCAGCGGTTTACCGTCACGGAATCCGGCCTGGTGGTGATCTCCAAGGGAATGAAACTGCATGCCTCCCTCGATTCATCCGGTTGACCTGATCACGGCTCTGCGCCAGAAGCATCTGACCCCCGCCATCGTGTTCCTGACCTCACGCCGCGCCTGCGACGAGGCGATGCAGACCTTCGACCATACCAACGTGACGCTTCCCCCCGCCCGCCAGGAGGCGATCGCAGCGGTGCTCAAGCAGGTCATCGGGCAGTATCCCAGCGTCGCCGAGCATCCCTTGATTCCGACGGTGCAGCGGATCGGCGTCGCGGCACACCATGCGGGCCATCTGCCGTCCTGGAAGATCGCCGTCGAGGAATTGATGCGGCATGGGTGCCTGGACGCGGTGTTCGCGACGACGACCTTGGCCGCCGGTGTCGATTTTCCGGCCCGCACGGTGATCATTACGCAATCGAGCATCCGGAAAGCGCGCGACTTCACCGACCTGTCCATCGGCGAGGTGCAGCAAATCGCCGGGCGCGCCGGCCGGCGCGGGAAGGACTTGGTCGGGTTTGCGATCGTGGCGCCCTCGCCCTATATCGATCTCACCGTCATCACCAAGGGGCTGACCGGGAATCCGGAGCCGATCAACAGCCAGTTCGTCATCACCTATCCGATGGTCTTGAACCTCCTCAAGGCGCATCCCCTCGATCAGATCCAATCCATCCTGGCCAAGAGCTTTGCGCAGTTTCAGTTGAATCAGCGGGCCGAAGTGTTGGAGCAAAAGCTGGACGAGGTGCACCGGCAGCTCGAGCCCTATGGGCCGCGGGTCTGCACCGACTGGATCTCGCAATGGCACATGTACGACCAGGTCCGGCGCCAGCGGACGCATCGGCATCACGTCAACAAGCATGAGCCGCCGGAAGTCACCGCCCGCTTCGGGTTTCTCACGCCGGGACGCGTGGTCGGGCTGTCCAAGAGTCGCGGCGTCGTCCTGCGCCAGTATCGAAGCAAAGGGCAGAAGAGTCCGATGGTGACCGTGCTTAGACCGGGAGGAGCGATCACCGAGTGCCCGGCGGCTATCATCACCGACGTCTATGACCGGGTGTTCGACTGCCGTGAACGTTCCTCGTATCCCTGGTGCACGCCCGAGAGCCTCGAAGCGATGCTCGAGCAGCTCGGAGATCTGCCGACCCGCATTCCGAGCCTCCCGATCCTTGTATCGAAGCAGGATGAGCCCATTCCGGATTCGATCGTTCAGACCCTCGGGGATTTTGCCTGCCCGACCTGTCCGTCCCGTTCGGCCTGCCAGAAGGACTACGCTCATGCCCATAAGCTCCGGCAGGAGCAACAGCGCCACATGAAAGCGATTCAGGCGCTCCGCACCAGCTTATGGCATCGCTTTCAGGAGCGCATCGAAGTCCTTCAACGGTTCGGCTATCTCACGGCCACCGCTCAGTTGACCGAGGTCGGCGAATGGGCCAGGCTGATCCGCATCGATCATTCCCTGCTGATCACGGAACTGATCCGGGCCGAAGCGTTCACCGGAGCCGATCCCTCACTCCTGGCCGCGGTCATGTCGAGCATCGCACACGACGACGACCGTCCCGGATTTTTTCCGCGCATCAGCAGCGGCCTCGGATCGCTCTTGGGCCAGGTGCGGAAGTTGGCGGAGTCCCTGTCCGCCTATGAGGACCCGCCGTTGTTGCGCGCCGACATCGCGGCCGTCACCGAGCGATGGATTGCCGATCCGTCGTTGACGTGGATCGGACTCTGCAAAATGACCTCGATGGCCGAGGGCGACATCTACCGCTTGCTTGCGCGAACGCTCGAGTTCTTGTCGCAATTGCACCAGTTGAAGGACAGCCATCCGGCCTTGGCCGACACGGCCGCGAAGGCCATGGCGGTGCTCCGGCGCGGCGTGCTGGAGGAATTGCCGTGAGTACGTCACTCGCCGCTCGTAACGTCGCTCAGCCGAGAAGCATCGGCGTCACGCCTCATGACGCCGGCAGAGCCGGGGACGCATGACCACCGACGAACTCGAAAAACTGCTCGCGCAACAGCCGGTCTCGTTGCTGCACCGCTTGGCCCGCGGACGGGTGCATCGGCATTTCCGGGCCGGCAAGCGGCGCTTGATCGAATTGCTGCTCAGGCACTCGGCGGGCAATCGCGAGGGCTTCGAGTCCGATCTGATGACCCTGATCAGTGAACGCACGCCGGCGACCCAGGCGCCTTCCGCCCATCGGCCCCAGCATCAGACCCATCACCGGCCCTCTCCACCCCGCCGAGCGAGCCATGGACCCGAGCCGCCATCCCATGAGCCGGCTGTGTCGCTTTCCGAATGGCTGTCCGGCATCGGTGTGCCGCCGCCGCACCCGTTCGTTCCTGATGCGTGGCAGGAGGAGGCGGTAGCCAAGCTCCAGACGGGGGATGTGGTCGTCAGCGTACCGACCGGCAGCGGAAAGACCTACGTGGCGGTGGAAGCGGCGAAGCGAGCGATGGACGACAATCGGACGGTGATCTATACCTCGCCGCTCAAGGCGCTGTCGAACACCAAGTATACGGAATTTTGCCGGATCTTCGGCCCCGAGCGCGTCGGCATCCTGACCGGCGATCGGCGGGACAACGGGCAGGCTCCCCTGCTCATCATGACGACGGAAATCTTGCGCAACCTCCTCTACGATGCGGCGGGCGGCGAGATCGACTTGCGGCTCGACACGCTGGGGCTCGTCATCCTGGATGAGTCCCAGTACCTTGCCGATCCGGAACGAGGCGTCGTGTGGGAGGAGACGATCATCTTCTGTCCTTCCCAAGCCCGCCTGCTCCTACTCTCGGCGTCCATCGGCAATCCCCACGACATCGCGGATTGGCTCACCTCGATCCGCTCCGTCCCGTGCCACCTGATCAAGCACAACAAACGGACCGTTCCCCTCCGCGCGGGCTATCTCCATCCGGACGGGAAACTCGTGCCGCTGTTCCGGACGATCGGCATTCCTCATGGCCATCCCGGGTATCTGCATCCCGAGGCCAAGCGGCTCTTCACGCGCTATGAGGAGGAAATGTCGCCAGGCCGGCCGCGGCGCTAGCGGACATCCGACCCGTTAGAATATCAAGGTCAGCGCTGCCGTGAGACCGTGTCGAAGCGATTCGAATTGCGTCAGGGGAAACGACTGTGAGGCGCCGGACACCGGATGGTTGGTGAGATGTCCGGAAAGCACGCGGTTGTAGTAGAGGCGGTACCCGACGCTCGCCGCAATAT
The DNA here is from genome assembly GCA_035760745.1 of Nitrospira sp. Taxonomy (GTDB): domain Bacteria; phylum Nitrospirota; class Nitrospiria; order Nitrospirales; family Nitrospiraceae; genus Nitrospira_C. The sequence continues at coordinate 16,847 of DASTSI010000038.1, forward strand.
TCCGGGTGAAGGTCACCCGCCCGCCGACGTCCACATCGGCGCCCACCCCGTAGCCGGTCATCGAGAAGCTGGGGTTCTGCTGAAGATCGCTTCGAAGATGATGGACGTCCTTATTGTCCAGGATGCTCACGGGGATCAGGGCGACGGTGCCGTACAGGCCGATGTATCGAGTCACGCGATATTCTGATGAGGCGCCGACGCGCAGCGAATGCCAGTTCGTCGTGTTCGTGATCACGGTTTGGCCTTGATTCGTGTCCGTGCCGGGTGGATCGCACGGAGGAATGGCTGGTATGGCGCCCGGGTTGCAGGCGACTTGAAACACGCCCACCGCCTGATATTTGGTATGCCAATATTGATAGCCTCCGAAGACGTCCAGATAGCCGCGGCTGTGCGCAAACTCCTTCACCCGCGCACCGACATCAGCGTTGAGGTACCACATGGAATCGCCGCTGATGTTGCTGGTCGTTTGGGAAAAGAGCTGTTGCCCCGCTCCGTAGTCGTTGTCCGTCAAGCGCCCACCCCCGATGTCCGCGAAGCCGACGTTGAGTTTTGCGAAAAGCCTGCGCGAGGCCCAGACCTTGCCCGTGAGGTCAATCACGTTCGTGCCGACGTCCTTGTAGATCAACTTCGAGGTCGGGTTTCCGAATCCTTGGCTGGAGGCATCGTGCGCCCATCTCGTATCCCCCACGCTGATCCATGTTCCGGCGCTGAGCTCGACCCGCGGCCGCTTGTCTTGGGTGGGCTCCTCGGCCGCGGAAAAGGAAGCGGCGGCCAACGCCGCCGCCCCGCACAGCGCCCAGACCGCCGTCCACCGTTGCACGATCCTCATCTCCTCACTCCCCCGCGTTGAATGATGACCGTATCGACGCAGCGATCCAAGGTTTCCGGCATCACGCGCTGGCATGCGCCGCGAATCTCTTCGAGGACGAACTGCCGCTGCAAGTAGGCCGCCCACCAAACGAGCCAGGTGCCGAGGCCGAAGGCCACGACAATGGCCGCGGCCCAGTAAATGATCGACCGGATGATGGAACGCGGGGGAACCGGACGAGAGAGGGTCTGAAGTTCGGCGAGTTCTTCTTCAATGACGAGATTCGACATCGATCGGACGGCGTCCCTGAATGAATGTCGAGACCCATCCTACTGGAGAGCCGCCCGACTTGGTACGATTTTTTCGCATTCCAGCGAGAGAATTGGTGCAGGCTGCCTTGACCGGTTCCCCTGCTGCCCTGTATAAACGCACCTTGCTCTCGGAAGGCGCGACTCGGCTCCTTTCCTCCGCAATCCATGCGCCCGTAGCTCAATGGATAGAGCACCAGACTACGGATCTGGGGGTTACAGGTTCAACTCCTGTCGGGCGCACCATACCAAGCTTGCTTGTGCCGCTGCCTCATCGGCGCCAGCCCTCCCCGATTAACGGCAGCGGAGAAACACCCCACGTGGTAGCTGTCCTGTGTGCCGCGGGCTCTTCAGGCGAAGCCTCTCTTCATTGGCGCCCGCGGAGAAACCCCTCCAGTAATAGTTTTGCTTGTGCCGCTGCCTCATCGGCGGATGAACACCTCACGTGATTGCTGTCGTGTGAGGTCGTGTGCAGGCCCGCGAAACGAGCGGGAGGCTAAAGCCTCTCCAAGACCTCATCTTGCAACCGAAGCTCTCGCAACCCGCCTCCGCTCTTCCTTTGTAATCCGTACGACACCGCTTCTCACAGTAATCGGCGTCGCATTTTAGACGCCTATACCGTGAGGCGTTGATTCCATGTCGAGTGACGCTATCTTCATCGCGAAGGAGGTGTGGGAGCCGCTTAACGGAAGGTTAGCAGCCTGTGGGTGTGTGACTCGTCCTTATGCCGCCCAACGTGCATCAGGACGCCGCATCTGGTTCAGGCACGGGATGCAGGTTCAGGGGTGCACGCTGTGATGCTCGGTGCCAGTAGGCACGGCCCCGATGACCACAGCGCGGGGCAACCAGCGACAGGGCGACTGAAGGGTTGCCGAAGGCCATCCCGGCGTCAACAGATCCGGTGTCCTACATAAGGACGAGCCGGTTGGGGTTTTCAATTTTGGGGTGCAGGTTGAACGCTCGAAGCATGATGCCCACGTGGTTCGAGCGGATGGTTTCCTCCGACCGTGCCTGCACCTTTTTTTATTCAGCCTCATCCGCACGGCCATAGGCGGACCCGAAGTCACATCCGACAGCGAACACCAACCATGCTGCCAACTTGAATAAATCCTCGTGTGCGAAGCATTCGGCATGTCGAAAGCGCTCGTTCCATATTTGTATAGGTATCTCTACGCTTGATAACATTGAGGTTGTCACAACCTTGACGAGATATGGTCGCAAGGAACCGTGCTGACAAAGGAGGGCCGCCATGATGCTTTTGAACGTGTCCTCGATAGTCGGTGGAACTCTCATTGCGATCCTTTTGTCCGGATGTGCGGGTGATCTGAGTCAGGTTCAGCCGACGACTTGCGGGAGCGACTATAACTGCCTCGCGACTAAGGCGCTACAGTATCGCCAGCAAGCTATGCAGATGGGCGCAATGGCAGAAAGATATGAATTAGAAGCTGATGTGCACGCGAAGCGCTTGGGGGCGGAGGCGGAAGAGGTGAAGCATTCCCGAGAACTGGCCCAGCAATACCGCTCCGGTGCAACTGAAGCGGACGATCTCGCCCGTCAGTACCGCAGCCAGTTACCACATAACCTTGTCTACTGAGGATATCGACCGAATTTTAGGTCCATGTGGCGTCACGGCTGTCGAAGTTCCGGAATGGCGAGACGGCGATCCACGACGCAGTCATGACGTGCATCGGGCGAAGGTGAAATAACGGAACAATAGCGCGTAATCGCCTTTGCTAACCGGATCGAAGCCGCAGCTCTCTCCTCTTGAGCTTCACGGAGCAAGGCCTCCTCGGCCTTCGCCTGCGGGCCGGCACATCCTGCGACGGATGTCATGACAATCATGAGAAGCAGAACTGTAAGGGGACAGCATTGAGCTGGTAGGGATACTCGTTGAGACATAAAAAAACGTCCTCCTGGTTTGTGGCAACCAACAGGACGTCATTGTCCTCAACGCAAACAGGAAAAGGAGACGACGCTGTCACCTCTTCCTCTTCAGACAAAGTATACCCCATCCGGCTGGCATCGAGTCAATAGGACAGCCCTTGACCTGTGACGCTCCTCGCGGAGTCAGACTGAGCTAGCCCCACTTTCGTGGACACCTCAAAAAGGGGACAATAGGTCCCGGGAGGTGTCCGATGACGAAGCGACAGCAATACACCAAAGAGTTCAAACTCGAAGCCGTCCGACTGTGGAAGTCGTCAGGGCGACCCGCGACAGCCGTCGCCCGAGAATTGGGCCTGCGGCGCAACCACCTCTACAAATGGCTACACGAGGTCGAGAACTTTGGCGAGGCGGCATTTCCCGGGAAAGGTGGCCGCGCGCACAGCGCCGATGAACTCAC
>DASTSI010000039.1:0-40753 GCA_035760745.1 Nitrospira sp.
GTTTTGATGGAATAGCTGTTCTCCCCCACCCGCAGGCCTTGCCTGACAATCCGGTACAGGTCGACGAACACTTCGTGCCTCAGCAGCTGGTCTACCTCGTCCTGCCGCGTGTCGTGGCGAGTGCTGAGCCGGCGCACCGCAGTGACCTCGTAGTCTGCGTAATGGTAGATGTGCAGGCCCGGATGGCGCCGCCAGCGGTCGAACACCCAATCCACGAAGCTCTCGAAGGCCCGCTTTTCCTCCGCGCGATCGTGCGCCCACCAGTCCTGGAACTCGTGCCCGGTCTTCGCATTGATGGTGCAGACCCCGAAGAGGTACTCCAATCCACCGGCCGCGAGCGGATAGCCTTCCATGTCGAAAAAGACGTCGGCGGGATCGGCCGGCGGCAGCGAAGCAAGTCCTACGGGCTGACCGTTCTGATCGGCATGCGGCAGAATTTCGTAGCAAGGCGGAGCGTCCGGAGCGCTGCTGCGCCGTTCGATGGTTTGGCATTGGAGACGGGCTTGCGCCGCCAGCTTTTCCAAAGAGGCCGCATTCAGGCGAGGGATCATGCGGCCGGAGGCCTCGGCCAACTGGGTCATGGTCGTAACGCCGGCCTTGTGCAGTTTTTTGATCTGGCCAACCGTGATGTTGGCCACGCGGACGAGGTGATCGCGCTCAGCGAACCACGCATCCGCGTGGGAAGTCCATTCGTAATGATCGGCTCGCGGCAGCGGCTCCGGGCAATCTTCAAGCCGGCCCGTGAACCGGTCCTGCATCTGCACGAATTCCTGACGGACATGCCGATAGAAGTGGATGAAATCTTCCAGCCGGAACTGCACCCGCTCTTTGGTGCCGAGGATGATGCCGAAACAGGCGGACGCCGGAGGGGACTGGCTCCGACCTGGTCTGTGCCTGTCCCCGTTCATCTCCGCCAGCATGTCGGCGTAGCAGCAGAGCTGAATCGCATACAACGGCTTGGGCGAGCGGGCGAGCTTGGTGTCCCAGACTTCGTAGCGGCCGGCGCGGTCCAACATCAGAAAGTCGGCGTAGCCGGCGAACGGGCCGCTTTTGAGGGCGGCCTGATAGATGACCGGCGCCTTGGATCGTATCGCCGCAAGCGTCTGCTCTTGCGCCTCGGCCGAGGTTCTGGCTCGGATCTCGACGACGGCTGAAGCGGCCTTCAACTCTGCGAGGACCGCCGCTTCGTGCGCCTGACCGGTTTCGGCGATGAGCTTTTCCTCCGCCGACGTTTCATCCGGCGTGACCACGCCCGGATGTTCCAGATTGTAGCGGTCCATCCAGGAGGCGAAGGGGGAACTGAGGTAGCGGACGAGGTCGCTGGGAGAATAAAGGGGCTGGGCTGCAGCACTCTTCTTCATCGATGGTCAGTTTCAATACTCAGTTCCAAGCGATAAATGCAACCATTCCAAAGGACTACCTGGCGGAAACGACAGGTCGACTTTTCAGAAGAGCTTGGGCTCTATCGCTTAATGGAATTCTGCATTCATTTCTGAGCGAGGACGCACACACCGCGCGTCAATGTGCAGGTTCACCAACATATGGCTCTAGAGGAATGGATAGCTGCAATAGATTGCGTAGGCGATTATTCCTCTCACAGCCGCATCCCGCTATCCCGACACCGAATCCCACGGTGCGGCCGCTTCCACGGCCGGGACGTCGGCGGGCGGATCGAGGGCCAGTAATTCCAGGCTTGCGATTTCCTGCATGGTCTTCCCGGCGATGCCCTGGAGATCGCCGTACATCCCCACCGTGGCTTTCATGACGCGCTCGATCTGCTCTTCCCGCTTGGCCCATTGCTTGAGGATCGCCTTCTTTTCTTTGTCGAGGTCCTCCTGCATCGAGGAAAAGGCTTCGACGATCGCCTCGACCCGCTGACGGAATCGCGGGCCGGTGAGGTATTGGTAGACCATTTCCGTTTTCGTCTGCTGGCCTTGCGACGCCTGGCGGGCGCCGTACACCTCGATCAACATGTGCCGGAGCGCCACGGCGACCGGGATGACGGCGACGGGCTGGGTGATCCAGACGCCGTCGATCAACCCGAACGTGCCGACCTCCTTCGGCAGGGTCTGGCTCACGATGACGGCGATCTCCGCCTTGGCCATGCGCTGATCCTCGCGCAATTTGGCGAGCCAGCCGTCGCTCCAGTTCTTGGTCCGCTTCGATTCCCAGATGATGGTGCCGCAAACTTGGCCCGCGGGCCCGCACACGCGGTGGAGCGCGTCGCCGCCATGTTCCCCCTTGGGGACCGGCTCGACCTGATCGCGCGGGAACTTGGCCCGGAGCAGGGCTTCGAGCTCCAACTCCTGAACTTCGCCCTGAAGCTGCTGCGAGCCCTGCTCGGCCTTGCGCTTGAGCTCTTCGATCTGCTTCTGCATCGCCGCGATGGTCTGCTCTTTCTCCATGACCTTGAGCTTGAGCCCCTCTTCGGCTTCTTTCCGGGCCTGTTCCCTGGTGAGCACGAGGGCCTCCTGGACGCGCGTTTCGACGGTCAGCTCAAGCTCCCGCCTGGCGTCATCCAGCTCCCGTTGTTTCCGCAGGACTTCGGCCTGAGCCTTCTGCGCCTCGGCGAGCTTGGCTTCCCGTTGCTGGATCAGCTCCTGGAGCTCTGAGACTTCTTTCGCCTTGTGCTCGAGCTCCGTCTGCAATGCGAGCTTGGCCTTCTTCGCTTCTTCCGCGGCGATCTTGCCTCGCTCCACGCGAACCTGTTCGGCGACCACCTCGGCGAGCCGCTGCTTCTCCTTCTCGACCGCTTCCTCCCGCGCGCGCATCGCCGCTTCCCGCTTCGCGGTCTCGGCCTCCTTCTGGGCCAACCGCTGGTCGTAGTCGCGGCGGACGGAGGCTAGGAGCGGCGCGGCGAGGGATTCGGTCAGTTTGATTTCAACCTTGCAGGACGGGCAGATGATCGTCGGTTCGCTCATCTTCTTCACTCCTTTCATCTCCCTTGCATGCGCAGGCAGCTGCCGCATGGATGGTTCAGTGGATCACCAATCTTCCGCCTTTGATCTTTTTGCTCCACTGAAATGGAGGGATTTCGACCGTCGGTCGGGACTCTTTGGATGTCATGATCGTTGACTTCCCTCTTGGCCAGCCATAGACTTCACGCGCCTCGGGATCGGACATGGATCAGGAATCGCTGGCACAAATTCAAGAGATCGTCGGCGCGGCGACTGAATCGCTGCGGACCGACATTGCCGAAGGCCGGCGTGACGCAGGGGTCATCCGGCACGAGCTGCAAGCAGTCGCGGAATCGCTGCGGGCCGACATTGCCGAAGGCCGGCGCGATGCAGGGACCATCCGGCAAGAGCTGCAAGCGGTCGCGGAATCGCTGCGGGCCGACATTGCCGAAGGCCGGCGCGATGCAGGGGCCATCAGGCAGGAACTGCAAGCGGTCGCGGAATCGCTGCGGGCCGATATTGCCGAAGGCCGGCGTGACGCAGGGACCATCAGGCAGGAACTGCAAGCAGTCGCGGAATCGCTGCGGGCGGATATTGCCGAGGCGCGGCGGCACACCGAGGTCCTTACGGAAGGGCTCCGGCAAGAACTTCGGACCGACATTGCCGAAGGCCGGCGTGACGCAGGGGTCATCCGGCAAGAGCTGCAAGCAGTCGCGGAATCGCTGCGGGCGGATATTGCCGATGCGCGGCGGCATGCGGAGGGTCTCACCGAACAACTCCGAGGAGAATTGACTCAGGTCGCTGAATCGCTGCGGGCCGACCTTGGGGAGACTCGGCGCCACAGCGGCCTCCTCCATGAGGACCTCAGGCATGAGCTTCAACTCCTCGCCGAGGGGTTTCAACTGCATCTGAGTCAGCGTCATGCGGAGGAACGAGCACATATGGATGAGCAATTCCGGGAAACGCGCGCCTTCATCCAGCTGTCTCACACTCAACTACAGGGCCGAGTTGAACGCCTCGAACAACGCGTTCGCCGTTTCGAATAGCCTCGATCTCTCCGCAACAGCGTCCGTCTACGCGATCCTTCCTTCCCGGCTCTGTCCTATCTGCCAAGCGGCGCGAATGGCGTGCTCGGGTTGTACCGGTTCGCCGGATTCAATGGATTGTCCGGACGATACCGATTCGCCGGGTTGAAGGGATTGTCCGGCTGGTAGATATTGGCCGGGTTCGCCGGATTGCCCGGGTCATAGGTGTTCGCCGGGTTCGTGAAGCTCTTCGGGTCGTAGGTGTTCGCGGGATTGAGCGGATTGTCCGGCCGGTAGAGGTTGGCCGGATTGAAGATGTTGTAGTCCCGCTCGTAGCGGGAATCGAACCCCGGTTCGGCCATCGCCGCCTCTATACCGGAAAGAGCCAGGGGAAGGGAAGCGGAGAACCAGAGGGCAGTGAGCTGTAGGCCGGTCATGTCGCCCTCCCTTCCTTGTCGTCCCCGCGGCGGTACCGGGAGGTGGTTTCCGACAGGGATTGAAACGTCTCGTCGATCCGGCTCTTGCTGAAGGAGATCCGGTTGTCGCCGGCAATGCCGAGATCGCCGCCCGCGGCCCAGGCGTCGTGATCCGCGCCCAGGTACAGAAACGTCCAGCCTGCCCATTCGAACGATTTGATCATGGCGAAGATCTGCGCACGGGTGTATTCGCGCGAGGCGTTTTCTTCGCCGTCGGTCAGGATCACGCAGAGCTTCTTGGCCTCCTTCGGCGCTTCCTGTCTTGCCAAGGCCAGCGTGCGGCCGATGGCGTCGTAGAGCGGCGTGTTGTGCTGCGGCCGATAGGTTTCGACATCCAGCTCGGAGACGTGGGCGACCGGCACGGCATGATACCGCACTTCGGTCCTACCGGAATGAAAGAGCGTGAGGGTGAAACGGGTCTCGGCCGGCTCTCGGCGCAAGCTTCGGACGTATTCGTTGAAGCCGGCGATCGCCGCCCCTTTGCAGGATTGCATCGAGCCGGTTTCGTCGAGAATCAACGTGACGTAGAGCGATTGCGGCTTGTTCTCTGTCTCTGGGATTCCGTTGCCATTCTGACCATGCATCACGGCCTCGCCTCCTGGTTAGGTGTTCGAATGCACCAATTTTAAGGGAGGGATGTGACAGCCGAGGTCACAGTTGCACGGCGAGATGGGGGCATTATTTCTGAATGAGCGCGAAAAGCCGGGGAGGAGGGCTATGACCGGAGGGGCGAGGGAAGGGAAGGGCAAGCGGCCTGCTCGGTCCCTGTGCTCGCGGAACCCGCAGGCGCATCACGTCAAGGTGTATCGACACCAGTCCATTGCGGTCAATTCTCAATGATTTACGAGAGGTCCTGGGAGACCTCTTCCTTGGATTGATTCCCGACCGGCCCATGATTACCTCTCATATGGGGAGTCGAAGGGAGGTGAGACCGAATAAAGTATCCGGCTCGCTCTGATGCAGCCAGCGCGCACAGGGTGCCGGCTCTGTTTCAGTGGCGGGGTGACGGTTCGAGGTACGCGTTTGTGATACTCGGTGCCAGTAGGCACGGCCGTAAAATGCGAGCCCGACGACCACGGCGCGGGGCAACCAGCGACAGGGCGACTGAAGGGTTGCCGAACCCAACCTCGGCGAGTCGACAGACCCGGAGCCCACATCAGAGCGGGGGTAGGGTTAGTCAACGGGAGGTGTAAGCGCAGCGCGAGGCAGGATGCCCACGTGCCTCGAGTGGAAGGTCTTCCTCCGGGCCTCGCTTGCGCCTCTCGTTTTTTCTGTTCAGAGGCTCCTGCCTCGTTTCGCTTTTCCACCTCCGGGAACACTGACGGCGCAAGGGCAGACTTCCCGTTTCGCAGATCAGCCCAATACGGCGGACGGAGGGCAGAGTGGAGTGATAGGCCCCGCACGGCCTACGGGCCGCAGCAAGACGGCACGTCTCGGTCCATTGTTCCGCGACGCCTGCGCCGCGATCAGACCGTGGTCGTTGATGGCCAATGCGCCGATCAATCGCCAGCCGCTCGCGTCCCAGATCCGCTGGTTCAAATCGATCATGGTATTGCCGTCGTGAAGAAACGCCGTGATGTCTTCGCCGATCTGCGCCACTCCCACCACATGAGCGGATCCGTTGATGCCATACGCGACGGTGAACCACTCGGGATGCGCCGGATCGAGCGTCCCCAGATCCCGGGTGGGCTCGAAGTGATTCGGCGAGAAGAAGGCATGAGGCGTCGTGCTGCCGATCGTGCCGGTGACGTGACCCTTGGCATTGATCGCGCGGGGCTGCATGACGCGATCAAAATCAGGAAGCTGCGGATGCGGGGACGCGGGGCGAATCTGATACCAGCGGCCGAGATTGGTGAAATACTTCATCCCCTGCACCGGCCCTTCCGCAGTCCCGAGCGGCCCGATGACTTCGCCCGAATCGTTGATGCCCATCGCCCGGCTCACGTAGGCGGCCCCCACGATCGGAAACGGGACGGCTTGGCCATTCGTGTAGGACACCGCATCTTCGGTGCTGCCCACGGATTCATACCCGACGATCGTCCCGCCCTTGTTCACCGCCAGCGCGTGCTGGTTCACCCCTTCACCGCCTCCCAGATCCCGGAACGTGCCCTGAGCAAATGAGAAGGCGCGCACCTTGCCGTCCGCGCGCGTGTAGGACCCGACCACGAGGGCCGAGTCGTTGATGGCCATGGCTTCCGATGAAGCTTGCTCCGGGACCGCCGCGCCGACATCGACCATCTGGCAGCGCGGCGTATCGTAAAAAAACGCGCGCCGGGACGACCCGTTGCTCTTTGAGGAGAACCCGGAGACCTGCCCGGCGCTGTTGATGCCCGTGGGTTCGGACGCATCGAATCCCGGATGCACGCCAAGATCGATGACCTCGTAGCTGCCGCTCCCGAGGTCGACGTGCGTCTTGACGCACGACCCCATCGCCACGGCAAGGGCAAGGCCTGCAACGATCATCCGCTTCATCACGATGTGTCCTCACCGGCTTACTGCCCGCAACAACACGAGGTGGCGCCGCAGGGCCGGCGCTCCAGACTTCACTTAAAGGGATCGCCGCCGCCAGGCCTTCGCGATGGCCAAGAGGACCAACATCAGCAGCAGGACGCCGACGATCACATCCCAGGGCCATTGAAACGGCGGCTTGACGGTGCCCTCGCCAATTCGGGCGACAAACGCGACCCCGGTATTGACGCTCGCACCGGGGAAGCTGAATTGAAAGGCGCCTGACGTGGTCGGAAAGCCCGACCCGGCCATTCCAGTCACATAGGCGTTTCCTTGCGAATCGATGGCGATCCCGTCGCCATGCTCCGACGCGATACCGCCGAGGTAGGTGGAGTACTGAAGGGCGTTGCCATCCGGACTCAGCTTCGCGACAAACGCCTCGGCGCTGCCCAGCGCGGCATTCGTGGCCTGCACGGGATTCACGACCGGGAAGTCGTCCGACGTGGTCTCTCCCGTCACGTACGCACTGAGCGCGCCATCGACCGCGATGCTGCCCGCAAATTCAATGCCGCTCCCTCCGAGATAGGTGGAGTACACGAGGCCCGAACCTTGCGGGTTGACCTTGGTGACGAACACATCGACATACTTGTTCATGCCGGTGAAATTGCAGGTCCCATCCGTGCCGCAGGTCGAGTCCAACGCGTTCGCGGTCGGGAAATCCGTTGATGCGGTCTGGCCGATGATATAGGCGGACCCGTCGCGATCCACGGCGATGCCGCGCGCATCGTCGTAGTCGCTGCCGCCAAGATAGGAGGAATACAGGAGCTTGCGGCCGAGCGGATCGAGCTTGGTCACGAACGCATCGGTCAAGCCCGCTCCCGCGCTCCGAAATGCTCCGGCGGTCGTCGGAAAGTCGCGCACCGATTGCGTGACGCCCGTAATGTAGGCGGCCGACGCGAGGCCGGGATTGACGTCGATGGCGATGTCCATGCCGCTGTCCACGTTGGTGCCGCCGAGAAAGGTGGAGTAGACGAGATCACTGCCCGCACCGTTGAGGCGCACCACGAAGGCGTCCTGCGTACAGAAACCCGACAACGGATTTCCGCCCACGCATTCCGTCCGGAAGGCGCCTGGCGTCGTGGGAAAATGACGCGACTGGGTCGATCCGGTGACGTACGCGGTTCCCAGCGTGTCCACCGCAATACCGGTGCCGGTATCCGACGCGCTATCCCCGAGATACGTGCCGTAGACGAGTTTGCCCGACGGATCGAGTTTGACGATAAAGGCATCCGAGTACTGGTAGGTCCGGCCGCCGGAGGTCGTGGGGTTGCAGGCCCCATCGCTGCCGCAGGTCGTGTCGAAGGCGCCGTTGGTGACCGGAAAGTTCGGCGACGTCGTGTACCCGGTGATGTACGCGTTCCCTTGAGGATCGACGGCAATGCCGTGACCCCGATCGGCCCCCACTCCTCCCAGATACGTCGAGTACACCAGCGTGCTGAGCGTCGGGTCGAGCTTGGCTACGAAGGCCTCGTAGTCGCCGCCCGCCGACGCGACCTGGTTCTTTAACGGAAAATTGGGCGAACGGGTCTCGCCGGTCACGTACACGTATCCATGGGTGTCGAGGGCGACGTCGTAGCCCACGTCAAGGCCGCTGCCTCCGAGATAGGTGGCGTAGTGGAGATTGGGATCGATGATCAGCGGCACCCGAGGATCGTAGGCGCCGATCGTATACCGGACCCGGTTGCCTGACTCGAGCACATAGCCCCCCTCCACACTCCGGCGGCCCGCGCCGACAGGTTGGTAGACGACAGGGCGCGCGAGCCGCAGCGTGCCAGCCGCGGTGTCCAGCAGCAGATCGCCCGTCTCGTCGAGGCGGCAGCGTTCGGGGCCTTCCAAGGCGAGCGTGATGGACGCCGGATCGGCGCCGGGAGCCACGATCCAGTCGTATTCCACCGTTCCGCCGTTGCCGTAGTAGACGAGATCGATGCCGGGATAGACGTCGCGATAGGACACCCGCGAGAACTGCGGGACGTCGGTCTGCCATCCCTCCGGTCCGCGATCGAGAAAGAAGTGGCTCTTGCCATCGAAGGGGTCCAATCCCTCCACCTGCGATGGATGGGTTCCGTTGACGATCGATTGCCGGAGCAGGGTCCGTGATGCGGCATCCACCACGAGCGCGGCATCATTAGTCAGCAACAGCGTCGCCCCGGGTCCATACCCGACAAACCTGACGGCGCCGTCGGCCTGGCCGCGGTTGGGCACGAAGTGAATGGGAATCTTTGCGGCTGCCAGCCGCGCATCCGCCCGCGCGGATATCGTGCGTCCGTCGCTGCCCGCCGCCACGGCACCGTCGTGCCGCGGCGGTTGAACCGGCGCAGCATCGGAGATCAGCAGCGTGATTAAAGAGAGGCAGAGCGCCAGGGGCGTCATGCTCAAATCTCCCCGTTCGGCAGTCTGAGAGGATGGATGGAATACCTGTAGGTATCGTTTCGCCGACGTCTTGTCAAGGTCGTTGGCCCCGACAACCGGCATCCCGCGAGGTATCCATCGCAGGCGTTGCACGACACGCGTTCCGTCAGAGGAAGTCAGACGGCGGGATGAATGCCGACTCCGCCGCCGCCGCGTCCGCACGGTGAGGGCGAACGGCGACGTTTATGAGTGCAGAATCTTTTTCGCCTCGGAGGAGACGGCGTCGCGAAGCGCGTGCGGCCGGACCACTCGTACCCCGCTGCCGAAGCTCAGGATCCAGCCGACCAGCTCCCGGCTGTCGGCGACGGTGAGCGTCATCAGCATGCCGCCCTGCTTCAGCGGCTTGATGTGCTGACTCGGATGCCAGAGCCGGTCTTTGGCCCAGGCGGCGGTCGCCTTGTCGAACCGCAGCACGACCTCGATCGGCCGCCCGCGCATGACCGTCAAGGCATCCTGGACGAAGGCCTCCAGATCGAAGCCGAGCGGCATTTGATAGGGATGGTCGGTGAGCGTGACGGCCCGCATGCGCTCCACGGCGAACATCCGCGGCTCTTTCCTGGTGTGACAGTAGCCGACGAGATAGAGCCCGCCCGAGGCATACCAGAGGCGATAGGGATCGACTTCGCGGCGCGTCATGCGCAGGCGCGACGCCGAGTAGTAGCGCATTTGCACCGTGCGCTTTTTGGCAATGGCCTGTGTCAGCCGATCGATCGTTTCGCGATGCTGCTTGAACGTCTTGTGCGGCCCGAGGCCGACCGCAAAGGTGTTTTGGATCTGCTGCACATACTCGAGGGATTGAGCCGGGAGCAGCCGCGACGCTTTCGTCATTGCGGAGTCCAACGCGGTTTGGATCTCGGTGCCGGCCAGCGGCTTGAGGAGCGAGCGGCTGATCATGAGCGCCATGAGCTCGGTCGGAGAAAACGACAGCGCCGGTGCATGGTGCACGCCGTCCATCAACCGCCAGCGCACGCGGCCATCGACCCGTTCGTTCAGCAGCGGAAACCCGGCGGCTTCGATCGCCTCCAAATCGCGCCGGACGGTTCTGGCATGGCGCGGATAATCGGCGGGCAGCCGCTCAACGATCTCGTCGAGCGTCACCCCGCGCGCCGATTCCAGCAGCCGGAGCAGATGCCATTGTCTCGTGACCTGGTCGTTCCGGGGCATGGAAAGTTCTCAGACGGGCGGTGCACACGTATCCGCCTTTTGCTCAGCGGCTCGATCGGCGGGAGAAAGCGTGATCCATTTGGGGTGAGGAATGCAAGCATTCGAAGGGCAAGTGGCCTGGGACGGTCCCTGTCCTCGCAGAACCCGCACGCGTTACCCTCCCACAAGCCAGCCTGATCCCGCAGCGGTCCTGCTTCTGCAAGCAATACCCTATCCCTCTTTAGTCCAAAAGGTGCCTTTGCGCTTACCCCGAACCAAATGTTCCCTCCAAGCTTGCTCGTTACGCTTTTTAACCGAGCCAAGTTTTAGCACTAGCAGGTGACTCGCTTATACGTCTTCTGTGAATCCGTCAGGCTGATCAAAAAGACCGATGGTTTTCACCCATCCGCCCCGGCGCGCCGAGACGCGCCCTTCACCCGATACTTCTTCTGTCCAAAAGGTGCCTTTCCGCTTACCCCGAACATGACTGGAGGGGCGTGGTCATCCGCTGAGCTGAGCCGGGAAGGAAAGCTGGAACTGATCGAAGAAACACGGTCGTTCAGACCGTGACTGAGGGAATTCCAGAAGGGCGTACAGTCCTTGGGAAACTGTGCGCTGGTTCCGCCCGGCGAAGCCACCGCGGATCGCCCCGGGAAGTCCGTGAGGGGAACGGAAAGGCACCGCGTTTTAGACGGCGGTGTCTACCGCAAAGACTTCGTTCAAGGCCAGCCGTGGAGACGCGGTCGCATCCGGGACTTTGCTCCATTGCCACTTCAACGTGTCTCCGGCCTTGGAGTGGGTATCGCAGAAGAGGACGAGATGGGTTTCGCCGGCGGGCACGACTCGATTGTTGGTCACGGTGACTTCATAGCTCTGGTTCGCCTGATGGAGGCAACCGTCCACCGTGCACCTGACGGGGTTGGACGAGGCTGCGACCGGATTCGTCCGGCCGGTGAAAATCGTATCCGCCTTCACTTCGAGCTCCATGACGCCCTCCCCCCTTCAGGATGTTCCGGTCAGGATAGCAATTCCGAACCTCGCCAGGCTAGTTCTTTTTTGGGGCCCGGGACGGGACGCCGTACAGGGACTGTCCCAGACAAGGCGGGGTGCGGGGGAACTATATAATGGAGGGAACCGCCACGCACCAACGAGCAGGAACGGACAGGATGGCCGGCATCGCACTGGTCACGGGAGCCAATAAGGGGATCGGGTTCGAAGTGGTCCGTCAACTCACGGTGCGCGGGTGGCGCGTCTTCTTGACGGGGCGCTCGCTCGCGGCGGTGCGGAAGGCCGCCTCCTCCCTCGGGCCGTTGGCCCTCCCCGTTCCCCTCGATGTGACGAGCAAGGTCAGCATCGACGCTGCGTACCACGTCGTCGCCCAGGCCGTGGACCACCTCGACGTGCTGGTCAACAACGCCGGCATTTTGGATCACGACGAGGGGTCGATCTTCGATCTGCCCCCGGACCGGCTCAGGCGGATGTTCGAGACCAACACGATCGGCCCGCTGCTCGTCACCCAGGCCTTTCTCCCCCTGCTTCGGAAAAGCTCCTCCGCCCGGATCATCAACGTGTCGAGCGGGGCCGGCCAATTGACCGACATGGGCACCTGGGCGCCGGCCTACAGCATCTCGAAGACCGCACTCAACGGCGTGACCGGCCAGTTTGCGGCGGCGCTCAAAGGCTCGAACATCGCCGTCAATTCCGTGTGCCCGGGCTGGGTGAAGACCGACATGGGAGGACCAGGCGCGACGCGGTCGGTCGAGGAAGGCGCCGACACGATCGTGTGGCTCGCGACCGAGGCGCCCATATCGCTCACGGGTCAGTTCATCAAAGACCGGAAGCCGATCCCCTGGTGAGGGTTCGCGCAGGCCTCGGCGGGCGCCCCGACTCGCGAAAGATCCGGCCAGGGAAACCCCTACTGTAAAGCGCTCCGCAACCGTTTCATGCTAGGGCATGAACCGGATCATGGCGGCCCTCTTCCTGCCGATGCTGTTCTTCTCGGCGGCTTGCACGAACCGCGAATACACGAGAACGCCCCGCACGGGGACGGAACAACTCCTGATCGGCCATGCCCTCGAGCGAAGCATGGGGGCGCTTCAACTCCCCGTTCCGGCACCGGCGACGGCCGCGATCGAGGTGATCGGCCTCGTGGGCCAACGCCAGTTGCTCCAGCCGGGATTCCTCGGCAACGGCCCGATGATCAACAACAATGCGGCCGGCGGAAATGTCCCCGACGTGAGAGAGGGCAATCTGCCGATGCCCCGGCCGGCGAGTCCCGATCTGGAGATGATGCGCGCCGTGGTCGAAGGGCGGCTCGCCGGGATGGGGTATCAGCCGGTCGAACGGCGGGAGGAGGCCGATCTCTGGGTCCGCGTGCTCGTGCTGGCGCTCGGAACGGATCAGGGACAGACCTTCTTCGGCATGCCGGCCATCCAGAGTACGGTCATCCCGTTCTCCACCCCGGCGCTGACTCTGTACGAAGCGCAGCGGCAGATCGGCTATGTGCGCTATCGGCTCCAGACCTACGACCGGCGGACTCGCAAGTGGCACGTGCCGGGCGATTGGTATGACGGGCTCGCCTACTACAACCAGTACACCTTGTTCTTCTTCATCAATTTCCGCGGGACCGATCTGCCTCAGGCCCCGAAGCTTCAGTGACCTGCTGAATGGAGCGTCACTCGCTCCCATCGCCGCTGATAGAAGCTCGTCGACGGGAGGGCGATCCCTTCCTAGCGGATGTTCGTGGTCCTGTGGTCCTTATGTGGCGTCGGCCGGTTCGTGCTTCGGAGGACCGCCGATCGGCAAGGTGAGATGAAACGCCGTGCCTTTGCCTTCCATGCTCTCGACCCAGATCGTCCCGCCGTGCGCGTCCACCACGTCCTTCACGATCTTCGTGCCGAGCCCCGTTCCGCCGCTCTTCCGGCTGATCGCCCGGTAGGTGAAGAGGCTGTCGCGCACGTCCGGCGACATGCCTTTGCCCGTGTCCACCACGGAGAGCAGGATCTCCCGCCTCGATTCGTCGCTCTTGCCGCAGACCGTGACCGAGCCGCCGGCCGGGACCTCGGGGATCGCGTTGTTGACCAGGTTGTAGAGCGCGTTGAAGAGGCGGGTCTCGTCGGCTCGGATCACCGGCAACCCGTCGAGCGTTTCGGTGCAGAGCCTCACATGCCGCTCGTCCGCCAGCACGCGAAGCGTCGCATAGACGTTCGCCACGATGTCGCTGACCCGGCAGGGCGCAAACCGGAGCGGCCGCGTGAGGCCCTTCACGGAATCGGCGATCTCTTTGACCCGGTCATGGATGCGGCGGGAGGTACGGCGGATCATTTCGATGAGCTCCTGCGCGGCCTCGTGGCTCGGCTTCATCGCGCTTAAGGCCGGCTCCGGCACTTGGGCGAAACATTCGCGCAGTTCCTCCTCCAACAGCGCCGCGCCGCTCTGGATCGGCATGAGGAGGTTCTTCAAATCGTGCCCAATATCGCCCAACACCCGCGCCACTTCCGCCAGCCGCTGCTCCTCCACCAATCGCGCCTCGGCCCGGCGCAGGTCTTCTTCGGTCTGCTTGCGGTCGATGAACATGCCCACCTTCGTTCCGAGATCGGCCACCATGTCGAGCACGTCCTGATCGGGCTCGCGGATTTCGCGGAAGAAGAACTCCATGACGCCGTAGGTCTGCCCCGCTTTTTGGACCGGAAAGGCGAAGGCGCTCCGCAGGCCGACCTTCTCGGCCATCTTGGCCCGGCGGAACATGGGGTCGGCCAAGAGGTCGGGAATCCAGACGGGCTTTCCGCCCGCCCAGGTGCGCCCGACGAACCCTTCGCCCGGGCGGAAGAGGCGGCCGCTGCTGTCCCGCACGAAGTCGTCCGCCTCGATGGTCGGCGCGTGCCAGAGATCGACGAAGCGGAGCACCTGCGCTCGTTCGTCCAGCGACCAGAACATGCCGACTTCCCACCCGAGGCTTTCGCCGATCGCTTTGAGCACCGCATGGCCGACGTCTTTCAACGTCACCGGCTCGGCCAGCACTCTCGTCACCGCATATTCGGAGGCGAGCCGGCGCGCCGATCGCTGCGATTCCGCCAAGGCGCTCCGCACGTCGGCGACCATCCGGACGTAGCCGCGGCTGACATAGGTGAGCGCGAGCACGTACGCCGCCAGCCGAACGACGTGCCAGACCCACCAGCTGCTGTCCCAGGGAGCGGAAAACAAAAACATCGTCTCGGCGAGCCCGAACAAGACCGCGAGCGTGGCGAGCAATTGATGCTCCGGCCGGCCGGTTCGTTCGGACTCGAGCCAAAATCCCACCGCGCCGGCGAGGAACAACATCGCGGCGAGGCCGTTCACCGCCAGCGCGGCCGGCGCAAACTGCTCCCCGGCCGTGAATCGCGGCAGCCGCTCCGGCAGGGCGACGGCGGCGATCCCGAAGGCGACGGTCGCGCCCGTGACGAGGTAGGGCACCAGCGCCCTGGTCCGCTTGCCGATCATGCCGGGCGGATGCCACACGAACGAGAAGGCCACGCCGCCGAGCAGGCTCGCGGCGCTCCGCAACAGGACAAAGCCGTGATCGGGAGAGGAGAGCGCATGGAAGGTCTCGAGGATGCCCATCCCGAGAAACCCGCTCGCGACGCCCTGGAGCCGCTCGTCTTCCCACTCCGCCTTCCGCGCGAGCAGGACCAGGCCCATGAGGATCGCGGCCAAGCCGCCCACGGCCTCCACGGTCGCATGCAGTGGAAGGTGGACCCAGACTCGGTGGGGCAACAGGACCTGTGCGAGCAGACCGGCGAGGAGCGCGGCCCCGATCAGGCCGGCCGGCACGAGGGAGGGCATCGAGGGTGGATGCTTCATCTCAGACCATCCGGGCTGAGACCATTGCACGGCAGGGCCCTAGCATGAGCCGGGGGGCGGGACGAGTCAAGGGAAGGAAAGAGGCGGCAGGCGAAGCGGCCGCTACTTGAAATACTGCTCGAGCATCTGGGCTTCGAGCTCGGCGCGCTTCTTCTCGAGCTGGCGCCGATGGGTCCTCAATTCGTCGAGCGTCGTGGCGAACTGCGCCTGACGCTCGGCCCATTGGCTGCCGATGGCGGCCTTGTCCTGCGGAGCGGCCTTCGCCCGGCGAATCGCGTCGAGCGCCGCCGCGAGATGATCGCGCTGGAGCGTCCACTGTTGGAGATGCAGCTGCCAGGCCGCGAGGTCCAGTCCCTGCAGCTCTTGCACGACGGGATCGGCGGCCGGCGGGATCTCACGGAGCTCTGCGAGATGGCGCTTCAGCTCGTCGATATTCCCGGTCAAGCCGAGCACGCCCTGGTGCAGCATCTCGACGACGGGATCCGCGCGCTCGCCGCTCCGTTCCTGCGACACCGTCCCGTTGCATCCCGTCATGGCGAGGAGCGCCAGGCCGATCATCACTGCGCGATGGAGCTTCATGTCGCCCTCCGAGCTGAATCGAGATCCGTTCGGGACGGTCGCTAATAGCGGATGGCCGTGCCTCTTAGTGTCGTGACTCGTACAGCATAGGGTACCGGGACGGCACTGCGATAGCCCCAGCCCGGTCCCCAGGCTCCGTAGCCGTAGCCGTACGGTCCGCCCCAATAGCCAAAGGGACCCGGCCCGTAATAATAGGGCGAATAGTAACCCCAGGGATTATAGGTCGGCTGATAGGCGACGCGCTCTTCGGTGCGCGTGATCGGCGTGGAGAAGACGACGGCGTCCGCGCCGAGCTCAGCTGCCTTCTTCAAGATATGCTTTTGCATCGTGCCGATGCTGTCCGACGACGACGTCTCGCTGAGCTCCGCAATCCGCGTGTGGCTCGAGCTCGGTTCCTGACTCAAGATCGCCACGTCCTCGACCTGGCGAGGCGGGTAGGTTTCGGACGTGAGCTTGAGGACTTGGACGTTGGAGCAGCCGGCGGCAGATGCGACGAGCAGGAGCGCAGCCGCTATGGCGAGTCGCACGGTCACCGCTCCATCCTACCCTTGCCGTCCGGTGATCCGCTACAGGGCGACGCCCCAAGGACAACCCATGACGGCGTGGGGCGCGCAGCGGATCACGGGTACGGCGCCATCTTTCCGACCACCGTTTGCACGTTGAGGAGGGCCGCCTTCCCGGGCGCCCATTCGAATCGCGCTTCGATCGTGACGCGATCTCGATTCCGGATCAGATCCATGGCCCCGGAGCAGTTCGCGCCGTAGGTCGCCCGCATGGACCCGGTCTCGTCCTTCACGACGAACGTTTGGACGCATCGGTCTACGTTGTTCGCCCACTGCTTGACGTGCTTGAGCTCATGATCCGAGACGATTCCCGTCACGCGGACGGTCTTCAACGAGTAGGACTCGGGATGGGCAAGCAGCGAGCCCAGCTTCTGATCACCGGCCCACGACACCGTACCGAACAGGATGATGGCGAGCGCCGACATGGCGCACGAGGCGATGTATTTCATGGCGTCCCCGCTTGAAATGTTGTTGGGCTGTCCCTTCATGAAAGAAACTATAGCACCGCTCGCCGCGAGCACCGGCTTGCGCGCGGCGCATTTGCGCGGTTTCGCTCAACGCGCACAGCGTCGCCTCGTCGATGAGAGGGCGGGACGATAACGCCCGGTAGACCCTAGACAAATTTTTTACCGGATCTTTACGGAGGGCGCCCGCCGGGCTTGCCGAATTCTGCTATGCTGCGTCCGCAATTGAGACAGGATTCATCATGAGTGAGGCCGACACAGAAGCATTGATCCCGCGCCTATGAGATCGTGACCCATCCCCTCGCCTCGCCGCCCGGCCGCCTCCTCCTCGGCTGCTTGAGTCTGTTGCTCTTGTCATGGCCCGCCTGCTCGCGCTGGATCGAGCTGAAGCCGGAACCCGGTCAGCCCTCTGCTTCTTTTCAGACCATCGACGAACAAGAACAAGTTCCACTGCTGCTCGACCGGGTGCGCGTCACGCGCAACGGGGCGGCCCTCTCCCGCTCCCCTGAGTCGGAGCAGAGACTGTTGGACAGCCTCAGCGACCTGGGTCTGTTCGCACGACCGGCCCTGTCGCGGGAGCCGGGGCCGTCCCAGACGAAGCTCGTCCACGCCTCCTTGTTGGTCGATGAAGCGGTCGATCCTCACCCGGGCGAGACCGCGTTCAAAAGCCTGGTCATCGGCGCGTCGATGTTTCTGCTGACGCCGCTGTTGCCGCTGCACTACGACTATACGGTGCAGCTCACGCTGGAGTTGGAACGGTGGGACGGCACGGTCAAGCAGTACCGCGCCCGGTCGGGAGGGACCGCGCGGTACCATCTGTTCGGCGCGACGCCGATTCTGGTGGAGGAACTCAGCGGACAGGTGACGGAGTCGTGCCTCGCAGCCCTCATGCAGCAGGTGGCGGAGGACACGCCGTTCTACGCGGCCAGCAGCGCGCCGCTCCCGGATCACCGCATCCGCACGGTCGCCGTGAAGGGCCGGCGTCCGGAGCCGCCCGCCGTGCCGGCCGTGCCCGCACAGTTGGCGCCCCTTCCCTGACGAGGGCGAGAAAGAGTCCGCGGCAGTACCGAGGAAGAGGAGCCCCGCTCCTGAGTCGCGCGGCACGGCAGGGAGGCCGCTGCTACACCGCGATTTCAGCGGCCTCTGACTCCGACTCCGCGACGGCCTCCGCGACAATGTCCCGGCCTTCCGTCACCGCCAGAATCCCGCGGTAGACCCGCTGGGCTCTGTGCGACCATTGGGCGTCGGCGGGCAAGCCGCGGAAGGCCGCCTCTGCCGCCTTTTGCACATCATGGGAGAGAATCGACGCGATCTCCAGAGGACACCTCATCGTGTTCACTGTCCAATGCGCGATCGTTTCTACATCGGATGGTTCAGGCCGAATCCTTAGCCCGCGGGTGATTGATTCGCATTCCGGCGCCGTTCGAAGCCCACGGCACGGTCGCAGGACCGACGCGATTGGCATCGGAACCGGTGCGAGTTGCGCGGGAGTGAGCGGTGCGGTGAGCACGAAGAGAGACGAGGGAAGAGAAGGTAAGGGGGCGTCGGACTTACCGACTTGCGATGCCTCGTTCAGTCGCAACCACAACCGACGCGATTGGCGACCCACATGCGGAGAAAGAGCCTACCAAGTCAGGCCCAACAGGGTCCGCATGCTTGTCTTGGACGCGACACCGGACTTGCAAGGGCGGCGCCCCCGGGAGGTGTGAACTTACTGCCCGATCGCAAGCGGCTCCATGACGTCGGTTACGATGTCCCGGCCGTTCGTCACGGCGAGAATGCCCAGATAGACTCTCTGCGCGCCGGCCGACCATTTCGGATTCATTGGAAGGCCGCGAAAAGCCGCTTCGGCTGCTTTCTGTTCGTCGTGGGTCAGGACCGTTGGTTCCGCTGGCGCTGCTGTGGTCACCGAAGTTCTCCTCTCCTTGTTGGTGTTTGCTGTCATTTTGTTAGAGACCGAATGCTCGGAACAGATTCATCTTACCACTGGATCGGCGATACGTGTAGGCGGGCGGTGCCGCTCGCCCTGCACAGTCATCTTGTTACTGATTTTCTTCTCCTGTTCCGCGAAGATGGAATCCTTGCACGCGACTTACGCCGCCGCTCGGGCACCGTACGATCGAACCTTCCTCCAAGCTTGCTCGTCGGACTCCCTCTCTCCTCGGTCACCAAGAGATCGTTCGCCTCTCGTGTTTCCGCAACGTCCCTTCTCTTCGGCGGCTCAAGAGATCCTTCGCCTTCGCGAACCTGACCGGAGCGGCGAGGCATCCGCGCGGCTGAGCCGGGAAGGAAAGCGGGAACTGACCGAAACACAGGGTTGGCACAACCCTGGCTGAGGGAATTCCAGAAGGGCGCACGGCCGCCGAACGCCGTGCGCGGGTTCCGCCCGGCGAAGCGGCCGCGGATCGCCGCGGGAGGTCCAGTGAGCAGAAGCGAAGGATCGTCTTCCTCCCCTGTTCGGCGAAGAAGGAATCCTTGCACGCGACTTGTGCCGCGGCTCGGGCCGCATACCATAGAGTCTCCATCCTATTGCTCGTTGGCCTCTTGAGGGAGGGCCTCTCGATTGGTCCGACTGCGCCCGTCGAGCGAGCACCCACCCCTTAGTGTTGACCGGTCTTCCATTGCCGTGGCGTGCGCGCTCCGGGAGCAAGGGACCAACGAGAGGTCCTCCCGATTTCTTTTTTGCGATGCACCCTCCCCCCTCGGTAAGATGAAGAAACGGAGTGCCACATGAGCGACGACCGCGCGTCCCGACCGCAAGCCGACCAGGACCCCCAAGAAACCCGCGAGTGGCTCGATTCGCTCGAGTACGTCCTCGAGAAGGAAGGCGCCGAGCGCGCCGTGTATCTGTTCGAGCGGCTCCGTGACCGGCTCGGTGACCGGGGAGCCCGGGTGCCGATGCCCGTCAACACGCCGTACGTCAACACGATCCCCGCGTCGCAGCAGCCGCCGTATCCCGGTAATCTCGAGATCGAGCGGCGGATCCGGAGCGTGATCCGCTGGAACGCGATGGCGATGGTGGTGAAGGCGAATAAGGAGCGGCCCGGCATCGGCGGCCACATCTCCACCTATGCCTCCGCGGCCACGCTGTACGAAGTCGCTTTCCACCATTTTCTCCACGGCAAAGATGCGCCCCACGGCGGCGACCTCGTCTATTTTCAGGGCCATGCCATACCGGGCATCTACGCGCGCAGCTTCGTCGAAGGCCGATTGTCTGAAGAGGCGCTGCATCGGTTCCGCGCGGAGGTGACCCCGGGCGGGAAAGGGCTCTCGTCCTACCCGCATCCCTGGCTCATGCCCGACTATTGGGAATTCCCGACCGTGTCGATGGGCCTGGGTCCGCTCATGTCGATCTATCAGGCGCGCTTCAATCGGTATCTCCAGGACCGCGGTCTGAAAGACACGAGCCGGCAGCGGGTGTGGGCCTTCGTCGGCGACGGCGAGATGGACGAGCCGGAAAGCCTGGCCGGACTTTCGCTGGCGGCGCGGGAAAAGCTCGACAACCTCACCTGGGTCGTGAACTGCAATCTGCAACGGCTCGACGGGCCCGTGCGCGGGAACGGCAAGATCATCCAGGAGCTCGAAGCGATCTTCCGCGGCGCCGGGTGGCATGTCATCAAAGTGATCTGGGGCAGCGACTGGGATCCGCTCCTCGCGCAAGACGACGAAGGCTTGCTGGTGAAGCGCATGGGCGAGGTCGTGGACGGCTGGTATCAAAAATATACGGTCGAAGGCGGCGCCTTCGCCCGGAAACATTTCTTCGGGGCCGATCCGCGGCTGCTCAAGATGGTGGAGAACTATTCCGACGAGCAGATCCACAAACTGCTGCGCGGCGGCCACGATCCGCGGAAGGTCTACGCGGCGTACAAGGCGGCCGTGGAGCACCGCGGCCAGCCCACGGTCATCCTGGCCAAGACCATCAAGGGCTACGGGCTCGGCGAAGCGGGCGAAGGGCGGAACGTCACGCATCAACAGAAGAAGATGAACGAGCAGGAGCTCCGCGAGTTCCGCACCAGGTTCAGCGTCCCCGTCGGCGACGACCAACTCGCCGCGACGCCGTTCTACCGGCCCCCCGCCGGGAGCCCCGAGGCCGCCTACCTCGCCGAGCGGGCCAAGGCGATGGGCGGCCGGATTCCCGAGCGGCGCGTGAAGGTCGAGCCGTTGGACACGCCGGGCCTCGATCAGTTCAAGGAGTTCCTCGAGGGATCGGGAGAGCGTGCGGTCTCCACCACCATGGGGTTCGCCAGGATGCTGGGCCGGCTGCTCGGGCTCAAGCCGTTCGGCAAGCACCTCGTGCCCATCATCCCCGACGAAGCGCGCACGTTCGGCCTCGAGGCGCTGTTCCGGCAGTACGGCATCTACTCGCACGTCGGGCAACTCTACGAACCGGTGGACAAGAGCGCTCTCCTCTATTATTTCGAGGCGACCAACGGACAGATTCTCGAGGAGGGCATCACCGAGGCGGGCGCCGTGTCGTCCTACATCGCCGCCGGCACCGCCTATGCGACCCATGGCGTCAACACGATTCCCTTCTACATTTTCTATTCAATGTTCGGCTTCCAGCGGGTGGGCGATCTGATCTGGGCTTCTTCCGACATGCGGGCGCGCGGTTTCCTCCTCGGCGCGACGGCCGGCCGCACGACCCTCGAAGGCGAAGGCTTGCAGCACCAGGACGGGCAGAGCCCCCTGCTGGCGAGCGCCTATCCGACGATCGCCGCCTACGATCCGGCCTTCATGTTCGAGCTGGCGGTGATCCTCGAGGACGGCCTGAGGCGCATGTACCGCGACCAGGAGGAGCGCGCGTACTACATCACGCTCTATAATGAGACCTACCCGATGCCCGCCATGCCGGCCGGCGCAGAGGAAGGCATCCGCGAGGGCCTGTACCGCTTCAAGGCCGCGCCCGAACGGGCCGCACACCGCGGTCATCTGTTCGCGAGCGGGCCGCTCGTGAACGAGGCGGTGCGGGCGCAGGAGATTCTCGCTCGGTACGGGGTCGCAGCCGACGTCTGGAGCGCGACGAGTTATAAAACGCTTCGGATGCGGACGCTCGAAGCCGAACGTTGGAACATGCTGCATCCCGGAGAACCGCCGCGCCTGAGCTACCTTCAGAAGACGATGCAGGGAGTCGACGGGCCCTGCCTGGCCGTGAGCGATTACGTGCGGTTGGTTCCGCAACAGATTTCCCCCTGGGTGCCCGGCGGCCTCCTCGCCCTCGGGACGGATGGATTCGGACGAAGCGACAGCCGGAAGGCGCTGCGGCGGTTCTTCGAAACCGATGCCGAACACCAGGCCGCCGCGATGCTGTACGCCCTGCACCGCCGCAGAACGATCGAGGCCACGGCCGTGGCGCAGGCCGTCCGAGACCTCGGCCTGTCGATCGACGACCGGCCGCCGTGGGAACGGTGACCAGCAGCGCCGAGCGCTGAGACGGAGCGACGCCCATGAACGTTGAACTGCCCTTTCTCGCCGAGGGAGTGGAAGGCGGGGACGTCGTCCAGGTGCTCGTCCGTGAGGGGGAGCAGGTCACCGAAGGCCAATCGTTGATCGAGCTCGAGACCGAAAAGGCCACCGTGCCCGTGCCGGCGCCCGCCGCCGGGACCGTGTCGCGGCTGCTGGTCCGCCCGGGCGATCACGTCAAAGTCGGCCAAGCACTGGTCGAGCTCGACGGCACCCAGAGCGCACCTGCGCAAGCGAAGACGTCCGAGCCCGAGAAACCCGCCATTGCTCCCGCCCCGCAACCCTCGCCGGCCGCGGAGGCGGCGCAGGCTCGCGAGGCCGAGCAGCGCGAGCAGCCGAAAGCCGGTCCGTCGCCCCCCGTTTCAGAGGGAGAATCGCCGCGACCAGCCGAGGCACCGCCTCAGCCCAAGCCCGAGTCCATGGTGACGCAGTCCGGCGGGGCGACGATCCCCGCGCCGCCTTCCGTACGCCGTCTGGCCCGCGAGCTGGGCGTGGATCTCGGCCAGGTGAAAGGCTCCGAAGCGGGCGGCCGGGTCACCGCCGAAGACGTGAAGGCCTTCGTGCGGGAGCGAACGAGACGGGGCCAAGCCGGCGAGGCTGCCTTCACAACCCTCTATGGCCAAGAGCGGCGGGAGCCGCTGGCCTCGCTGCGGCGCAAAATCGCCGCCAACATGACGCAGGCCTGGACGACCATCCCGCACGTTCATCAGTTCCAGGAGGCGGACATCACCGACCTCATGGAGCTGCACAAGCGCTACGCGCCGGAATTCAAGAAGAAAGGCGCCACGCTGACGCTCACGAGTCTCTTCTTGAAAGCCGTGGTCCATGCGCTCAAACTCTATCCGCAATTGAACGCCTCGATCGATCTGACCAACGGGGAGGTCATCTACAAGGACTATTACAACATCGGCGTCGCGGTGGACACGCCGGCCGGGTTGATCGTTCCCGTGGTCCATCACGTCGATCGGAAGGATCTCCTCCAGATTTCCCTGGAGCTGGCCGACTTGGCGGAGCGCACCCGCAACCGGTCTGTGAAGCTCGAAGAGCTGCGGGGCGCGACCTTTACGGTGAGCAACATGGGAGGGATCGGCGCGGGCCCCTTCATGCCCATCATCTCGCCGCCCCAAGTCGGCATTCTGGGCGTGGGAAAAGCCCGTATGACACCGGTCTACCGCGACGGCCAGTTCGTCCCCCGCCGCGTGCTGCAACTGTGCGTGGCCTACGATCACCGGCTGGTGGACGGCGCGGTCGGCGCGCGCTTCACTATCGAGATCGTGAAGGTCCTCGAAGATTTTCAGGCGATGTTTCTTGGGCTGTAACACCGAACAGCAAACAAGGCCACTGCTCAGTCAGGAGGATTCATGGCGGAGTCGCATTATGATGTGGCGGTGATCGGCGGGGGGCCCGGCGGCTATGCCGCCGCGTTCCAGGCGGCGGATCTCGGACTGCGCACGGCGCTGATCGACGAGGATCCGCAATTGGGCGGCACCTGTCTCTTGCGCGGCTGCATTCCGTCCAAGGCGTTGCTCCATGCCGCGCGGCTGCTCACCGAGGCGGAAGAAGCGAAGGACTGGGGGCTCCATTTCGAGAAGCCGCGCCTCGACCTCGAGGCACTGCGCGCGCGCCTGCAGGCGATCGTGGGCAAGCTCACGAAGGGCGTGCAGCAATTGGCCGGGAGCCGCAAGGTGGACGTCATCCGCGCGAGGGCCTCCTTCAAAGACGGCACGACGCTCGAGCTGTCCGGCCCGGACGGCTCGCGCGAGCTGTCGTTCGGTCATGCGATTCTCGCCACCGGATCAAGGCCCGCCATCCCGCAGTCGCTCGCGATCGACGATCGCCGGGTCATGGACTCGACCGGCGCGCTCGAGCTGCCCGACGTTCCCGCCCGCCTGCTCGTCGTGGGCGGCGGCTACATCGGCCTGGAAATGGGGACCGTCTACCAGGCGCTCGGGTCCGCGGTGACCGTCGTCGAGGCGCTGCCGCGCCTGCTGAACGGCGCCGACCCCGATCTCGTCCGGCCGCTCCAGCAGCGGATGCAGCGCCGGTTCACGGCGATCAAGCTCAACACGACGGTCGAGAAATTGGCGCCGCAGCAGGACGGGGTGGCCGCGACGCTGGCGGACCCGGACGGGCGGCAGACCGAAGTGTTCGATCGCGTGCTCGTGGCCGTCGGCCGCAGGCCGAACAGCGAGCGGCTCGGACTCGAACACACCAAGGCGGCGGTGTCGGCCAAAGGGTTCGTCGAAGTGGATCAACAGATGCGCACGGCGGAACCCACGATCTTCGCGATCGGCGACGTGATCGGCGAGCCGATGCTCGCGCACAAAGCCACGCACGAGGGGCTCGTCGCCGCGCGCGTCATCGCGGGACGGCTGGCGTCGTTCGACGTCACCGCCATCCCGGCCGTCGTCTTCACCGATCCGGAAATCGCCTGGTGCGGGCTGACGGAGGAAGCGGCGAAGGCCTCGGGACAGGCCGTCAAGATCACCCGCTTCCCCTGGGCGGCGAGCGGCCGCGCCACGACCTTGGGACGAAACGAAGGGCTGACCAAGCTCCTGTTCGATCCCGAGTCCGGCCGCCTGCTCGGCGTGGGGCTCTGCGGAGTCGGCGCGGGCGAGCTCATCTCGGAGGGCGTCCTCGCCGTCGAAATGGGCGCGGTCGCAGAAGACATCGCGGCCTCGATTCATCCGCATCCGACGCTGAGCGAAACCATCATGGAGGCCGCCGAATCCTTCCACGGATCGCCGACGCATCTGTTCGTGCCCAAGCGGGCCTAGCGGGACGTGCGTCATGTGAGCAGCCGGGGCTGATGGCCGATGGCGGATGACGGAACCGGATTGCGACGCCGTGACACTCGTCCGCTCCGCCTGCTCGACCTGACGCTTCCCGCTCCCGCCGAAAATCTCGCGCTCGACGAAGCGCTGCTGGACGACGTGGATGAGGACGGCGGCGATCCCGTGCTGCGCTTCTGGGAAAGCGCCCGTCACTTCGTCGTGCTGGGCCGCTCCTGCCGCCTGATCGACGACGTACACCTCGCCGCCTGTCGGGAAGACGGCCTCCCGGTCCTGCGGCGCGCGAGCGGCGGAGGCACGGTGCTTCAGGGGCCCGGGTGCCTCTCCTACGCGTTTGTCCTTCCGATCGATCTTCATCCGGCGCTGCTCGACATCCGGGAGACCAACCGGTTCATCCTCGACCGTCTCGCCAGCGTCCTTCGCCGCTGGGAGCCGGCCGCCTCGTTCCAAGGCATCAGCGACGTGGCGATCGGCGGGATGAAGATCTCCGGGAATGCCCAACGGCGACAACGGCGGGCCCTGCTCTTTCACGGCACGGTCCTGCACGGGATGCGCGCCGAGACGATCGCCCGCTATCTCAAGCAACCGGCGCGGCAGCCGGACTATCGCCAGGACCGCCCTCACGCCGCCTTTCTCCGCACGATCGACGCCAAGCCGGACGAGATCAAGCGGGCCATTGCCGAGGCCTGGTCGATCGAGGCGACGCGCGATACCTGGCCCGCAGCGCGCCTCGAGCGGCGCATCGCGGACGTGCTGCGCCGCACGGCCGAAGAGCCGGCCTGAACGAACCGCGCCCGGGCGAGGCCCGATCGTCGCCTGCGGAATCGGACGACAAGGAATGTGGACGCCTGGGCAAGGAGGCGGGAGACGGATGCGCTACAGTACGGCTCGACAATGGCTCGTTGCTTCTCTCCGGGAAGAGGAGTACCGTCCCCCTTTCCCGAGGAGCTCTCGAAAGGAGGTTCCTATGACACGGCCGTCATGGTTCGCACTGGCGCTGGGGTTCGTGCTTTCATCCGCGTCGTTGGCGTCGGCCGAGCTGCTCGCGTTGCTGAACTACGAAAGCAAACCCGATCAGCCGGTGAGACGCGAGGGCATCGCGATCATGGAGATCGATCCCGCGTCGCCGGACTTCGGCAAGATCCTCATGGATATTCCGCTGCCGCCCGACCTGGTCGCGCACCACATCTTCTTCAACCGGGACCGCACGAAGGCCTACATCACCGCCTTGAACAAAGACATCCTGCACGTCGTGGACTTGACCCGTTTTCCGTATCGGCTGCGGGCCATCGACGTGCCGGACTGCCAGGTGCTGGAGGACGTCGCGGTGTCGGAGGACAACAAGACCTGGTTCCTGACCTGTATGGGCTCGAGCACGGTCATCGTCGGCGATGCCGTGACGGACCGTCCGACCAAGACCCTCCGCACCGCAGAGGCCGCTCCGGTGTCCATCGTGTGGCCGCACGGCGTCACGATCCACAACGGCATCGACCGGGTGCTCGTCACCAGCACCGTCCGGCCCGGACACATCGAGGACGCGGGCGAGAGCGTCACGGTGATCGAAGCGAGCACGGGCAACGTCCTCTCGACGCACAAGGTCTCCTCCAAGCCGTCTCCCGCCAAGGCGGCGCCGGTCGAGGTGTTGTTCGTTCCGAACGCGAACCCGCCGGTCGTGCACATCACGAACATGTTGGAAGGCACGCTCTGGGCGGGAATCTGGGATCCGACGGCGCTGACCTTTTCGTTCAAGCAGGTGGACGATTACGGGCCCCGGGAGCAAGGGGTGCCGCTCGAAATGCTCTACAACGCGAAAGGGGACCGGCTGTTCGTCACGACGGCGAAGCCGGGGTTCGTGAACATCTATGACAACAGCGATCCCCGGCAGCCCAGGTTCCTCAAGGCGATCCCCGCCGCGCCGGGCGCCCACCATACGGTGCTCTCGCCCGACGAGCGCTACCTCTTCGTTCAAAACAGCTTCCTGAACCTCGAAGGCATGAGCGACGGGTCCATCACGGTGATCGACTTGAAAGAGGACAAGGTCCTCGGCAGCATCGATACGCTGAAGGCGCAGGGCTTCAACCCCAACTGCATCATGCTGTTGCCGAACCATTTCGGCGAAGCGAAGCTGCGGGCGAGCCTTCGCTAGCCTGTGACGTGGAAGAAGCCGACCGCTCGGCCGAGTGATGAGGGAGGCGGCAGGGAAGGCCGCCTCCCTCGGCCTTGATCGGGAGCCTTTAGATCTTCGGGATGCGGAGCGTCTTGCTGATCATCAAACTCCCCGACAGGATGAACAGGAATGACAGCGGGTGGAACGTCCAGGGACCGGCCATCCAGGCGCCGCCATAGAGGTCCTCGCTCAGCCTTCCCTGCCAAGCCGCATACGCCAGGACGGCCGTCAAGAGGAACGTGGTGGGAATCGGCGTGCCCTCGAAGTACCGCACCTTCTCTCCGCCTTCCGAGAGCCGTTCCGCGGTGACATTGTAGCGCGCGAGGCGGCTGACTCCGCAGCACACGAAATAGATCAGCGCGATCCAGTCCCATCCCCCGCGCAATCCGGCGGCAAAGCCCAGAACCGCCGGCGCGACGCCGAACGAAATGATGTCCGCCAGCGAGTCGAGCTCACGGCCGAGCGCCGACTGCCGATGCCGCCAGCGTGCCACCCGGCCGTCGAGCCAGTCGAAGGCGAGGGCGGCGGGCGTCAGGCCCGCCGCGGCGAAGAAGTACGCCGGCGTCCGCGTCTCCATGTAGAGCATCCCGAGCAGCACCGCGGCGAGTCCGGACGAGGCATTGGCAAGCGTCAGCACGTCGGCCAGATGAAACTCGCGGATCATCGAGAAGTGCTTGGGGCGAGGCGCGGCCATGGACGAGGATTCCGCGTCAGCGGACGGCCGGAAGTGGGACGGAGCAAAGACCGAGAGGGAACTCGCAGCGAGTTCCTCCCCGGTCCCTTGATCAACTGCCTTACGGTTTGACGACCAGATGGCCGCGGCGGTTCTGCTGGTAGCAGGCTTCGGAACGCTCCTTACAGAAGGGACGCTCTTTGCCGTACGACACGACGAGCAGCCGCTCTCCTTTGATGCCGAGGTCCATCAGGTAGTTCCGCACCGCTTTGGCGCGTTTCTCCGCGAGGATGAAGTTGTAGCCCGACGACCCGCGCTCGTCGCAATGTCCTTCGACTTTGAGGCGGACCGCCTGATTCCGCCGGAGCCACTCGGCATCCCGGCTGAGTATCCGGCGTCCTTCCTCGCTGATCGTCCAACTGTCATAGCCGAAGTAGACGTCCTGCAAGCCGGCCGCCGACGTCGCGTTCTCTTCCGCGCGCGCTTCTTCCTGTTGGCGCCGTCGTTCGCCGGGAGTCACCTTGGACATGGCGATCGTCGGGTTGGAGGAGTCGATGCCGGAAAGACCGGCCAGATCGCTGTCCGACAACCCCGACGGCGATCGCTCACTCCGCTCCAAGGACGGGACCGGCGCGGACGTTTCGCCGCCCGACCGCATCCCTTTGCTCGAACAACTCGCGCTTCCGATGAGCAGCCCACTCAATGCCATCATGCAGGCAATCCGAACCGACCGATACATGATATCCCTCCTTGTTACAACGACGAGGCGGGCCGAGGACCCTACGGAGTTCCCTCGTTCCGTCCCGCGTCGGCCGGAGTGTAGCGAATGTCATCGGCTCGGGCAAGACTAGAATAATCGTGAGGGCGGCTTGTGCGAGATTACCGCTTGACCGGTTTCAGGCAGAACGGGCACTGCTCGGGAGGCTGGGCCGTGTAATAGCGGCGGGCGCAGAAGGGACATTCCCAGATTTGCTGCTCGTTCGGCCGACCGCCCGCGAGCGACCCCGGCGTGGGATTCGCGTCTGTCATGTGTGAGACCTATCCTCGATGGTATCCAGGGCAAAGACCGCCACCAGTTCCAGGCGTTGACCCGCGGGCGCCTCAGCGGTTCTCCGCCACTCCCACTTCAAGGTCTCGGGTGCCTTCGCATGGTGGCCGCAAAGCGGGACCCAATGCGATTCGCTGGCCGGAGCGAGCTGCTCGTTGGTCACCGTGACCTCGTAGTTCGCGAGCGCCTTGTGCAAACACTCATCCACCGCACACCAAACCGTCTGGCCTGAGTCCGCGAGAGGACTCGACCGTCCGGTCAACTTCGTGTCTGCTTTGACCTCGAGCTCTTTCATTCGCGACGGCGTGGAAACGGTCGGGATCTCGAATCTCATCACATTTCGGGTGCCGAATGCTAGCCCAGATTGTTCGCGCACAGGAGGGCGCCGGTGTCGCAGCCGGCGCCCAAAAGGACGACCCGATCAGCGAGCGGCCATCCCGGAGCCTGGGGACGGAGCCGTACTCTGCCCCGGTCCCGTCATCCCGGTCCCGCCTTGCGTCATGCCGCCCGGCGTTTGCGACTGGCTCATCGACCCCTGCGAGCCCTGACTCGGCGCGCCGGCGCCGCCGCCGGACGGCACTCCCTGCATCGTGCTGCCGGACGGTTCCGGGCCGCCTGGCGTGGTGCCGGTCGAGCCTCCTTCCACCCCGCTTCCGGTGCCGCCGCTTTCCGGGATCCCGGTGCCGCTCCCGGTGCTGCCTTGTCCCAGCCCCATCCCCGCACTGCCCCTCCCGGATCCCGGCGCGCCGACCCCGGACCCGCCGGTGCCCATGCCCGATCCTGTGCCGCCTATCTGACCCGTCGCGACCGTCGACAAACCGAGCCCCGTGCTGACCGCCACCGCGAACAGCCATGCCTGCGTGGAGCGTCTCATCGCGTCACCTCCCACAGGGGTTCAGCGCTGAAAACTGCAAAGGCCGAGCCTTCACCG
Organism: Nitrospira sp.; assembly: GCA_035760745.1. Classification (GTDB taxonomy): domain Bacteria; phylum Nitrospirota; class Nitrospiria; order Nitrospirales; family Nitrospiraceae; genus Nitrospira_C. The sequence goes on from DASTSI010000039.1 coordinate 29,975, forward strand.
GGCTATGGATTGAGCCGATTTGCCGCAGCTGGGCGCGGCCGAGCGGATAAGTTGTCTCCCGGTGGACGATCTATCCGAATCGCGCCGAGTCGCACATGGAGCGCACTACTTTCGTTCGTGTCGCGTCCAGGAGGCCGAGGCATCGAGGAGAATTGCGACGAGCATGTCGCTCATCACGTTCACGCCGGAACGGGCGCGAGCGACGATCCAGTCCACCGTCATGATGAGCGGGATGGCGGCCGAGATGACGAGGTCCGGCAGGCCCGCGGCCGAGAGCACGAGCGGCAGCACTACCAAGCCGGCCTCCGGAATCCCGGCGACCCCCGCTCCGGCCATGATCGAGGCGGCCACCACCGTGAACTGGCTGCCCATCGAGAGCTCAAAGCCCACCGCCTGGGCCAGGAAGAGCGCGGCCATCGCCTCGTAGAGCGTGATGCCGTCGTTGTTCAGGTTCGTGCCGACACAGGCGGCCAGCCGGGCCGATTCCGGCGAGACCTTCATCCGGTCAAGACAGCGCAGCGTCACGGGGACGGTCGCCAGGCTGCTGTTGCACGAGACCGCCGTCAGGATCGCATCCGCTCCCTGCCCGATGTACTGCCGGGGGGATTTGCCGCCGAGCAGCCAGGCCACGAGCGGATAGTAAAGCAGCGCATGGATGGCGAGCCCCGCACAGGTGGCGGCGAGAAAAATGCCCAGCACCGAGAAAATGCCGATGCCCGAGGTGCCGACGACCTGCGCGAGGACCCCGAACACGGCGAACGGGACGGCACGGATGATCCACGCGAGCATCTGCACGAGCATGCGATAGAACCCTTCGATTGCACGCACGAGCGCGCCGACCTGCCCTTCGGGATCGCCGCGGTGCCACACGCGCCGCAGGGCCGCGCCGATGAAGAGGGCGAGGAGCACGACAGCGACGACGTTGTTCTCCGCGAAGGGCTCGACGATGCTGCGGGGAATAGAGGAAGCCAGATTGTCGAGCGGACTGAGGGTTCCCATCCGCGAGCGCTCGAGCAGCTCGGCGGCGGCCTGTTTGGAGCCGGGCAACAGATGCAGGAGCTCATCGACCTGGCCGTACCAGGCGCGGCCCGGCTGCCAGGTGTTCATGATCAGGAGACCGATGGTCATGGCGACCGACACGTTGACGAGGCAGATGACCAGCAGCGCGGTCCCCTGCCGCAGCGGCAGGCTCGTCCGCATGAAGGCGTCGAGGATCGCAAAGAAGATCAACGGCACGGCGAGCGCCTTCAACAGCTTGATGACGAGCATGCCGAGCCGCCCGAGATGTTCGTTCCGCAGCCCTCCGAAGTAGGCGTCCTGACCGAAGAGCAGGCCGAACAGCACCCCGCATGCGACGGCGAGCAGCACCTGCGCATACAGCGGCCACGCCCGGCGTTCCCGCCGTTCGCGCACGTCGGTTGTCCTCTTGCGGGGATCCGCGATATCCGCCACTCCCTCTCCTTGGCTCGACTGGCCCGCTGCTAGCTGATAGCCGAAGCCACGAGACAATAACAAGAGGCGTGGCCGCTCTCCTCATTGCTCCCTGCTCCGATGCTAGGTTATTCTCCTAGGAGATCCCACGAAGAACGACCGAGCGGGCCCCTATGCCGGCTCTCCCTGCCTCTCGAGCTTCGTTCTTCATGCTCGTCCTGTTGGCGACTCAGCCCGCCATGGCCGAATCGCCCGCTCCCACCGTGCATTGGGGCGGGCTCGTCTATCCGGATCAGATCGATACCCTTTCCATCGGGTACACGGGCATCCGCTTCACGCAGTTCAACGGCGACGGACAGCAGTTCGACCGCATTTCCGAAACGATGGGCTTCAACTTCGGTTCGGTGAGCTGGACGCAACATTGGGCGCGCGTCGAGGGTTTGAGCACCAAGCGTCACCGTCGGGGCGGGGCCGACCGGAGAGCAGCCGACCCGTTACCTTCAGAACGAATTCATCCACAACACGATTTACGGCATCCCGAAAGTGCCGGTCGCCCGTACGCGGGACGGGTTCGATTTCATGATCGACGGCTCGGTCACCTATTGGCAGGGCCTGTTCAATGCGCGGCGCATCCTGTTCGCCGGCGGGGGGATCTCGGCGGGCAGTCTCTATACCGAAGGATTCGTGCGGGCCGGCGTTCGCCGTTTCCCGGTCGGGTGCGCGTTGGCCGGAGCCCTCGGCCGCTGTCTGGAGCGATCGGACGATGGGCTGGTTCGCCAAGTTCGTGAAGGGATTCTCTGTCTCCGGCATGGGACGCTTCGGCGGAATCCGGAACGGATGAGCCTTTCCCGACGGCACCGTGAGCGGCCAATCCTACCTGGCTCAAGGCTCGCTGAGCTGGGGCATCTTCGACCTGGAGGACGCCGAGCCGTGGTTCGAAGTCGAGGCGGGAGCGACGATCGATTCAGGACTGTTCCTCTGTGCGCGAGGGTCCACGCTCGAGCAGCGCTTTTGGTCGTTCGGCATGCGGTTCCGAAATCTTTCACCGGAAACCTGGAACGACCAGTTGAACCGTCAGGACTTCGGGCCGACCTATGGGTTTCGGATCAGCTACAATCTTTATCCTCACCTGGTGAGCCGCTGAACGGAAGACCATTCGAAGAAGGACGGAACGGAAGCCGCCGAACGCGCAGTCGGTCCGGCGGTCTACCCGGCTTGTGGAGCGGTCCGCGGTGCACGGTACCGGGTAGACCGACAGAGGACCCGACGAGTTATCGGCCGATCCCGACCAGCCAGAGCAGGACGATCAGGCTGAGCGGCACGCCGAGTAACCATAAGATCACGTAGGCCATGTTGAACCTCCTCTGTTTCCAATCTTTCCATCACGCGTGGCGATGTCGAAGCTCCTGTCTCGCACGCTCGACGCTCAACGACATGGATTCTCCAGAGGCCATCCAGCCGCCGATCACCGCACCGACCAGGCCCAGCAGCAACGCCGTCACGGCGCCGAGCGCCGAATTCCTTGCGATGTGCGCTGCGTCCGGATCCACCGCCGCCGGCGCGGACGACCAGATCGGGGTGCCGGCCAGTCCGCCGTACCAACTGCCGAAAAATCCCCCGGCGCCGAGCGCCGCCAGGACGAGCAGCAACGGCACGGTGACGAGCCAGACGATGCAGCCTTGTAACGATGCCGTCTCCGCCCGGCGCAGCCCGGCGATCGTCCCCGCGACCCAGCCGCCGAGCACGAAGGCGAAGAACGCGCCGGCCACGCTGAACACGAGACCCCAAAAGCCGATGTCGCCCGCCTGCGCGATCTTCCGTCCCGCCTGGTGGGCCCCGACCGCGATGCCGATCAAGCCGATCAGCAGGCCGGCGGCGATCGCCGCGAGCGCGCCGACCCAGATGGCGCTCCACTGCACCGGCCAGGCGTCCGTCGCCGCACTGCCGGGACCGATGACGATCTGATTCTCTTCGATATAGACGTCCGAAGTATCGGTGGGCATAACTCCTCCTTCTCTCTTCTGTGTGACGAGCTCTCTTCTGTGTGACGAGCCCGCTGGTAACAGTTGTGCAAAGACAGGACCAAACCGCTTTCGTGACGAACGGCGCGGACTTATCGGCTGGTTTGTCAGGGAACCGGCGAGTACGGGGGCCGCGCGAGAGAAAAGCTGTCCGCGGAGGACAGTCGTTCCACTGGGGCTGTCCCCCGTCTCACTCCCCTTGGCGGGCGGCGATCTTCCTCACGTTCGCGTCTTGCACGATTTGCTCTTGGATCTGACGCACTGCGTGGGATAACGCACGGTTGAGACGGGACCCGGGAGGGACCTGCCGGGTGGGATTGAAGGTTTCGGTGAAGGAGGACCGTCCGCGGTACCGTCCGATGACTTCTCCATCCGGCCGCAGCACGAAGAGCGTCAGGTCCGCCTCTCCGCTGCTCGCGTGCGTCTTCAGGTCAAGGACGTCCGCAACCGGCCCGATGCCCGGAATCCTGGTCCACAGCCTCTGCCGGTACCGCTCGTAAAACGCGTCGATTCGTCCGGTCAGGACCACGTCCGGCTGCGGAGCGTACCGCGTGAGGTTCATGAACGGCCCGGTCTTTTGCAGCTCGCTGTACAGTTCGCCTTCCACCTGGTCGGCGAGCTGCGCAACGTCGGGTTTATCCACCTGCTCGGCCTCAACCCCGAAGCGGTCCTGGCCGGACAGGACAGGAGGCGCGGGATACAGGCCATGGAACTCGGCGGTCGCATCAATGACCGGCCGGACTTGGGCGAGGCTGATGTCCGGAACATAACTGTGGGACCCGCAGCCGGCCGCAACCGCGGCCGGCAGCAGGAGCGCAAGCGCAACAACCGCCGTCCTCCTCATGGAACGCCGTCAGTCGGTAACCCGTTGAATCGTCGTGGCATATCCGTCCTCGGACACGTAGGCCTTCACTTGGTCGCCGACGGCCACACGATCCATCTTGGTCCGGTCGTCCACCCGAATCCGCATGGTGTCCCCGTCGCTCTCCCGGATCGACACATGATTGGATCCGATGTCGTTGACTTTCCCCGTGATTGTCTCTTTCGTGAATCGCTCCTTCATCGTCGGCGAAGCGGCGCGTCGCTCTGATTGGCTCTTGGCACATCCGCTCACGGACAGGCTGACCATCAAGACGGCTGCCATGGCGGCCACAATCCACGTCGTCATAGGGGCCTCCTTTGTTTTTCTTAGACCATCGTACCGGCTGCAACGGCAGGGCCAGTCCTCGGATGGTCCCTAGAACGCCGGCTCCGCCTCCGATCCTCCTCCGCAATCCGAACTAGGGGACAACCTAGTACTCTTTGGAGGGATTCTGCTTCTCAATGTGCCCTAGCTCTTCCGTTCTTGTTGGGCATCGCGTTTTACCAGGGGGGCAGATCATGGAGACCTACGGCGGGAACTCCGCTTCAGCGTCCGCCATCGTGTCAGACGGCTTCTCGGAACACCTTTCTTTCCCGACTTCCTCATCGTCCCCGGCATCCACGGTGAAACAAGAGATCCGCCGGCGGGTCCTGATCGTCGACGATCATGCGAGCGTGCGTGCGCTCATTCGGATCGTGCTCGAAGAACATCAGGAGCTCGAAATCGCCGGCGAAGCGATGGACGGAGAAGAAGCCGTCGCGATGGCGGAAGTTCACCGTCCCGACGTCGTGCTGATGGACATTCACATGCCGCGTCTGAACGGCGTGGAGGCCACGCGGCGGATCAGCCGCGCTCTTCCGGGCACCGCCATCATCGGCCTCTCACTGGAATACTCGCCCTACGCCTACAATGCGATGTGCGCCGCCGGCGCCGTGGCGTTTCTCAGGAAGGAAGACGTCATGGATTCTTTGTACAAGACGATTCAATTCTCGCTTCAGGCCAGGCCGAACCGGCAGCATTGACGCAGCCGCACGACGACCTCGGCGATTCGAGTCTGCAATCGGCATCCGCTGATTACCCACAGCAGCAAGGCCGGCGGCCGTGATCCAGCTGCCTGGCATGCCGGTCTGCTCGGACTAGGAAAAACCCTGGTCGCGCCGGGAGAACCGCGTGGTTCGGCACTTGCGGAGCAGGCCGCGGATGCTCTTGTCAGGCAAATCGTACATGCTGCGGATTCTCATTTCGGTTAGACTAAAGGTGGTGGGACTTTCAGGAGGCGACGGTGACTGAAGATCCTCGTGTTCGAGTTCTCCTCGTGGAGGATCACGCCATCGTTCGGGAAGGCGTACGTTCCCTTCTCCAGATGTATCGCGACATTGACGTCGTGGGCGAAGTCGGCGACGGAGAAGATGCGATCGTGAAGGTCGAGACATTGCATCCTCACGTCGTGGTGATGGACATCACGTTGCCTCGGATGGATGGCGTCGCCGCCACGCGTGTGATCAAAGCCAAATATCCGGACACCGCCGTCATCGGATTGTCCCTCACCGCAAAAGGCTATAACGCCGAAGCCTTGCGCCGAGCCGGCGCCTATGAAGTCTTGTCGAAGGAACTGGCCTGCGCCGAATTGTATAGCGCGATCCAGCAAGCCGCGGGCTCCCGTCAGTCGGCGAGCCTGAGCAGCGAAAGCCAGGATCCGAAGCGCGATTCGGCGAGCGGCTAGCGCGGCGGCGACGCAGATGGGAACGCCGCGGAATATTCCTGGCGAGCTATCCCGGATTCATCGACGAGTGAACGTCCTCGATTGTAGAAACGGGCAGATCAACTCGACCCTTTCACAGCACACTTGGATTGACAGCGGTCGGCTGAGCGAGCTAGATTCGCTCGACATTATCAAGAGAGGCGCAGAGGGTTCTGGCCCGATGACGCGCCCGGCAACCTGGTCAAGCCGCCAAGGTGCCAACGCCAGCCCGGAGACGGGGACGATAGGGCTCACGCCGAGCAATCAACGGCATGCAGCCCCTCGATCCGAGGGGTTTTTTATTTCCCCTTCTTAGCCCCTGGGCAAACCGGCCAGCCTCTCGCGCTCCTCGCTCCAGAGGAGGTTTCTGCCATGCACAATCCGTTTGCAGCGCAAGCGGCGGGTCGGGTCGCCTTCGACCCGCTCCATGACGTCTACCCCTACCTGGCAACCAGGCTTGTTCCGACGCTGTATCATCTGATCCCCCTCCCGGAGACCTTCGATGAAGCCAGCTTGATCAGCCTCGCGCGTCATCAGTGGCTCTGTAATCAGCTCCCCACGTGTCTCGTCTTCGCGCATGACACCTGCCTGTATTTTGACGTCGGCGGAAGAGAGACGTGGTCCGGCCAGCCGCCGCTTCATGGGATTCCGATCGGCGGAAAGCTCAAGCCGGCTCGTGGACTTCAGCAGGGAACGTGGTGGCAGGAGAGCAATACGCGATTGGTTCGAGCGCTCGATCAACGGACTACGCAACGGCATGGATCGTTCCTGCTCGGGGATCTCACCAAAGGCGGCCAGCCCGCCTCGAAGAAGGAACAGCGCCTCTTGACCGGAGTCACACAGGCGGGCATCCCGCTCGGACTCACCACATGTGCGGCCTGCGGAGAATGGACAGGGAGATGCCTCGATGGCGAGACTCGCGCGACACGAGGCGACCGTCCCCTGCTTGTGACGGTCTCCTGTCGGTGTGACAACGACAACCGCTGTGCCTCCTGCTACGCCTTCCTCTTCGAACGCAAGCTCAACGCGAATTACTATTCCGAGTCGGACCACCGAATCTGGCATGTGCCGGGATTCTTAGCGTGCAGCCACCGCTGCCTGCCGACGCCTCTCTCTACACCTCGACTCTGACGGTGACTTCGTGAAGCCCGGAGGCACCGTCAGGAGCTGCGTCCTCCTCGACCGTGGTTTGAAGTCGGCCGTTTCCATCCGTGGCACGTACGAGAAGCGTATATCGACCCGGTCCCGGTACAGTCCACTCGTAGCTCCACAACACCCACGCGTATGGTGACAGCGGAGCTGCCAGATCGGCTGCGCTCCAATGCGTTCCTCCGTCGGTGCTGACTTCGACGAGCCGAATCCCTCTTGATCCCGCAAAGGCGATCCCTTCAACGGTCTGTTTCAGTCCTGTCACGCCGGCTCCGTGACCAGGCACATCGATCCGAGCCATCGTCTTGACGATCGCCTCTTCGGTCCATCCCTTTTGCTGATAGTAGCCTTTATAATCATGCGCCACGACCTCGATCTCGGTGAGCCACTGCACGCTCTTCATTCCATAATGCCCCGGCACGATCACTCGGGCAGGGAACCCATGACCTTGCGGCAACGGAACTCCGTTCATCCGATAGGCAATCATCACATCGCCCATCATCGCGCGGTCGACCGTGATGCTGTCCGAGTATCCGTCGGCCGCCCGGAACACGACGTCATACGCGTGGTCGCCGAGACCGGACGCCTCCAGCAAGGAGCGAAGCGGTATGCCGGTCCATTCGGCGGTGCTGATCGATTCCCCTCCGATGGTGTTCCCGACACATTCGAGCGTGACGATGTGCGAGACCGCTGGCAGTTCAGTGAGCTGCTCGTATGAGAGCGTGACGGGCCGAGCGACCAATCCTTTGAGCGAAAGCGACCAGTCGTGCAGGCGAACGGTCGGGGGACTCCGATACGAGGTGACGTAGAATTCATCGTTCGGCGTAATGGGCTTCGTCTTCCTCCCCTCGCGACCCAACAGCCCGTCGAGCCAGCCGGCGCCGGCGAGGAACGGCCGAAGACCGTACAGCAGCGTCGCAGCTTCAAACGCTTTGAGCAGAGATCGGCGAGAGACCGTGGGCATGGCCTCAGCTCCTCTCCGCTAACAACGCCTGAATGCGTCGCTCGGTCTCCTGATAGCCGCCTTCACCGATTCGCACGTAGTGAATCACGCCCTGCTTGTCGATCACATACATCGCCGGCCAATAGCGATTGCCGTAACGGTTCCAGGTCGAGAAATCATTATCGATCGGAACGGGAAAACGGATGTCGTGCGAGTTGAGATAGTCCCGAACCCCTGTCGACCTCCCGCTCATGCGCAAAATTCCGGTGAGTGCACGCCAATGACGACGAGCCCTTGATCCGCGTACTGCTCATGCCACCGCTTCACATGGGGCTCGACGTTCCGGCAGTTGTAGCACCCAAAGGTCCAGAATTCGACAAGGACCACTTTCCCTTTGAGCCTCTCCGGAGGGAGCGGCTCGCTGTTCAGCCAGACCCGATTGGAGATCTCCGGCTCCGGCATTCCAACGCCTGCATTGGCCACCACCCACCCGGCACACAGGGCAAGCAAGAGCCCCGTCACAACGGCCGCGATTTTGATTTTGTCCCACATCGTCACCCTCCCTTGGGGATCGAGATGATCGGTGTTTTGGCATTCGAGACATCGGTCACCGTCATCTGAAAGAGGTTCGCGAGGACGGCAAAGGCCTCTTGATTCCAGCTCGGCACCATCCCCGCGCTGACCGGATACTTGCTGATCGAGTAATGCTTTCCCTCGAATTCAATCGCAAACTGAGGGTCGTGAGGCGCAGATGCCGTTTCATCGATATCCAAGACATGATCGGGATTCATCGAAACCGGCCCCGTTCGCGGATCCGGATCGACGTGGAATCCCGGCTCCTCGGAGATGCCTCGCGCCACGAACCCGATAATCGCATTGAAACTGCGCAACTGAATCACGCCGCGCATCGGCCACTCGCCGCCGGGATATCCCGTCCGAATATCCACAAAGACATGATCCAACGGAAAGCGCTGGATCTCTTCGTTCAAGCGGTGACGTTCGTCGTTGTCGAGCCGCCACGGTTCATAATTCGTCATCACCAATCGTCCCCCGACTTTCGTCTGCGCCGGCAGGCCCGCGCTCCAACGATAGCCTTTGTCGATCGCCGCCGCGACTTCTGCGGGACTCAGGGCGCGGTCCAGCGCAACCGGGAAGAGTTCCTCGTACGTGAGCCGTTCGATATGGAGCGCCCGCGCCTGCTGGAGGGACGCCAAATGCAGCAGTCCCCGTCGAAACGCCGCAAGGGGCGTTGAAGAGGATCTGCCTTCCGTGCTCCCCATCCTCAAGTATCATTCCACGCGCCATCAGCCGCAGAATCATATTCACGTCGAACCCTTGATGAGCGAGGAAATCAAGATGCGACTCCTCGAGCGGGCGGAGAATGCGCTTCGTGAACTCCTCGCCGGTGATCGGAATGATCGTCACCGTCGGGTTTTCCGCCACTTCGGCGCCATAGGTGAGATCGACGAGCGAGTCCTCCGACAGCGGTCCCCTCGCAATCCGGCCGGTCACTCCCACGCTCGTTCTGAAATCGAAGGTCGCCGCGACACTGGAGACCACCGTAAAGTGCAGGGGACGATGGTGACGCGCCCGAGCAATATTCAGCAGGAGCAGCTCCGATTCAACCTGACTCACCGTCCGGTCATACGCCAACACCGCTCGATGCATGGCAATGGGAGAAAGGCATCCGCTGATCAGCAAGAGGGAACCGGCTAGAAAGGCGACAGTGAGCGCCACCTTCGCCGAGGACGAGCCCCATCCTGTCGGCGAATCATCAGTTCCGGCCTCCATGGACGTCTTCGCCTCTTTTCACGGTGCCGACGGTCGGCCTTCTAGATCCCCGCATACCATTCATAACCTTGATCTTCCCAGTACCCGCCCTTCCCGCCGCCGATCCCTGCGAGGGATTCGACGAGTTGGATTCGCGTCACGTACTTCGCTTGCTTATACCCGAGCTGGCGCTCAAATCTGAGCCGCAGCGGGGCACCATGGGGAACGTCCAATGCCCTCCCGTTCAACTCGTACGCCAGAATGGTCTGGGGATGGAAGGCATCTTGTACGCTGGATTGTCACATTCTTAGGGGAGTTGTCTGTCACGGTTTCTCCTGTATTCCGGATCGATGAGTAAAGGGTACGTGTTGTTGATGTGGAAGGCAACGCGAAATACTGCATGAATACAACGTACAAAGTGACCACCGAAAAAATCCGGAGAAAAAATCTGTCAGGGTGACCGCTGTAAGGGCCATCTCACATTCGCCCGGTGGGGTACCCTCTCGCTTCTCCGCCAACCACTCTGCAAGGAAAATCACAGAGCGCCTGCCGGGTGGCCTGCCGAAGCGCTTGCTGGGAACCGCAGGACTACACTTCACGGCGAACAACAGACACACAAAGAGGAGAGCAACGCATGAACGCCAAAGAAGCTTGGCTTGGCTTGGCTTCGCCCCGCACGTCGCCTCGGACGGCTCGCACGACTCCTCGCTCTTCTCCTCGCGCTTGCACCCTCCGCCTTCGCCGAGCAGTTCCCGCCGGAACAACCGCCGTGGTACTCCTACGGTGCCAAGCCGGGGGCAACAATCCGTACGACTTCAGCAGGGACCGGTCGGCGATTCCCGACGGCAACGCAGGCTCCGCA
>DASTSI010000040.1:0-9932 GCA_035760745.1 Nitrospira sp.
TTAAAAGAGGCCAAAGACAAAGGGCTGCCTCCATTAAAGAAGGGGCAGCAGCTGCAAATCGTCGTGAACGATCAGAATATCGTGGTGGATTATCATCCGGCCGGCCATGGCATGTGGCACCGCATCATCCCGGGGCAGCTGGCTCAACCATTGCCTGTCGGGCAGGAGTGGGCTGTGATTCGGACGGGTGAAGGCAAAGAGGAAGCCTTTCACGTACGACCGTTAGCGCGTGCCAAGGTCGGTGCCATCCCCACCAACGTCCCTGCCGTGTTCCTCACGGACGAAGCGAATAAGATTATTGATGCCACATTCGGTAGTGAAGACGTGATTCAGCGCAAGACTGGCGAATGGAAGAGATCACCACCCAAGGCTCCTTACCGACGGGTTGAGGGGGTCGTGGTGCGATCTCCGGGTTGGATCATGGTGAAAACGCCAGACGGCAAAGAACAAGTGTTTGAGGTGCGACCGTTCGTGCAGGAGATGCTGTCGAGGGCCGGAGAAGGCGCAGACGTCGTCTTGATGATCGACGATGAGAACAAAGTGTCTGATGTGGCACGACCCCCGTCATGAACAGAAAGAACGGATCTAAGAGGCTAATCATGAGGCCAGCCTTGATAGTAACAATAGGACTCGTGGTCACAGTGTTTGGAACGCCCCTCGTTGCCCTCGCAGGGGGAATTGTGACTGGCAAGGTCACGTACAATGGCAAAGCGGAGCAAAAAGAGTTCGTCTTCTCAAAATTTCCGAATGCGAAGTTCTGTTCCAAAAATCCACACAAAGAATTGGTCCAGGGGGATAAGCGCATTATGCCAACCATCCGCGTTGGCACCGGGGGCGCTCTCCGGGACGCCGTGGTGGCCGTGACGGACATCGAGGACCATGCATTCATGGATGCGTTCAACGGCACGAAGCATATTGGGGCATTCTGTGAGTGGCTCGAGTTTACGGGCATCGTGGTGAACAAGAAGAACTTCCATGTCGAAAACCATGATGCAGACCCCGACGATCCGAAATCGCTCAAAGGCGTTCTGCACAACCCCCATGCCTTCGAAACTTTGGGACCCAGTTCCACCACCGTATTTAACATCGCCCTCGCCGAGATTGGCTCTAAGCTCGACAAGCCGGTGACGTTGCGAAAGCAGGGATCTACGTTCCGGCTCCAGTGCGACCAGCACGAATTCATGCAGGCCTTCTTCATGCCGGTGACAAACCCGTATTACGCGGTTGCGAATGAGGAAGGTGGATTTGAAATATCCGGCGTCCCGCCAGGCAAGCACAGGATCATGGCCTGGCATCCCTTCGCGGGGAAAGTCGAGATCGACATCGAGGTCACGGAAGGCGTCAAGACACAGACGAGCCTGGAGATCAAGAAATGACGACTGCAACCGCGCTGCGGCAGCGAGGTGTGCCAACTGAAGGAGGATCAACCATATGACGCAAGAAGCCCAAGCGACAATAGACGGCACGCTGTCTGCCTCGCGACTCACAGCGGACCTCTATGAGACTCCTGGCGGTGAGGCCTATGTGGTGGAAGTTCAGGTGCCGGGTCTCAAACCCGAGGAGATCGTCATTGAAGCCGACAGTTACAGCCTCACGGTTGCAACCGAACCTCGTGAGGAGTCATCCGGCTCCCGAAGATATATCACACGGGAGCAGTCGGTACGGCCGATGTCACGAATCTTCGACTTTCCCGATGAGATCGATGTCGACAACATCCGGACATCGCTGGAACATGGGGTACTGGTAATTCGGGTGCCCAAGGCCGGCGCCAGCCGGCGCAAGATCATTCGGTTAAGCTCAGCGGCCTTGCCGCCGCCCAAGGGAGGAGGTAGAGGATGATTATCCCACTGAAGGACGCCGTGACGGCGACGACCGTCTACATCAACCCATCGTATGTGGTGACCGTCCGTCCCGATCCGATGGATCCAGACCATGTCAGCCTCGTCAGACTGCGGGACGGCGAATCGGTTCGGATTAGCGAAGATCACCGAAATGTCTTCGAGAAACTGGCGAAGGCCGCGTGAACTCCCGCTGAGGTGACCACCGCATGGTGACTCCCGAGGACGTCGAACGACTGACCAGATTTGAGGCACAGGGCGGACGAGTGCTCAGTACGTATCTGGATCTCGATCCTGGAGGCCAGGTCAAACGCTCGTATCGCATGGCTTTCGAGGACCTGGTCAACGAGACAAGGGCCTCGTTGAAGGAGGACGACCGCAAGGCATTCGAACCGGAGGTCGTCCGCATACAGACCTGGCTCAACGAGCAGCCGACTTCGGGGAGAGGGACGGCGCTGTTTTCTTGCGCGTCGCGCGGCCTGTGGCAGTCATTTGTCTTCCAGGTTCGTGTTGAGAATCATCTGGCATTCGAGCCCGAACCGGACGTGGCGCCGCTGGCAGCGCTTCTGGACGACCACGAGCGGTATGCAGTGGCGCTCGTAGATAAACGGCATGCACGGCTGTTCACGGTCCTAATGGGCGAAATCGAGGAAACTGACGACTTCAAAGATTTTGTGCCTGGAAAGCATGACCAGGGCGGTCTCTCGCAGGCCAACTATCAGCGGCACCATGAAGCGCACGTCCACTGGTATCTGAAACGGGTCGTGCAACACCTGGCGACCATCCTCCGCCGCCGACCGTTTGACCGCCTGATACTGGCTGGGCCGGAGGAAGCGACGAGCGAACTGCGGCATCTGCTGCCGCGCGTGTTGTCCGCTCGACTCGTCGCAGTGATACCGGGCGAGATCACTGCCGGGCCAGCGGAGCTTCTCGAGAAAACTCGGGCAGTCGAGCAGCGCATCGAACAGGAGGTTGAGGACCACTTGGTCCAGCAACTCCGCGAAGAGGCCGGACCGGCCGGTCCGGCCATCCTGGGGGTGGCACCGACGCTTGATGCCTTGTGGTCGGACATGGTGCAGATCCTCATCGTCGCACCACGCCGGCTCGAAGGAAGTGAATGCCCGAACTGCGAGCGACTCGAAGAGGGGAGGATCACAACCTGTCCTGTCTGCGGCACGACCATGCAATCCGTCCACGACCTTTTTCATCGGGCCATGACGCGTACCCTGAAGCAAGCCGGCCGTGTGGAGGTGGTCCATGGGGATGCGAGCCGGCGGTTGCACGAGGCAGGCAGCGGCATGGGCGCGCGGCTCCGTTTCAAATCGACCGCCTCAACCACGCCTGCCCGCGAGTGTGCTGAAGCCGTACACCATAAGGCGGCGTCATGAAGGCTGTTTCGCCAGTCACGCATCCTGCACGAGGGAGGGAGGCAGCTCGATGAGCGGGCGCGAGAAGGAAACAATGTATCTCGGCCGAGATCCCATCCCGTTGAACCTCGACATGGTCGGCGCCGAGGATAGCGTCGTCTTCGACCGGGAGGGACGCCGGTATGTCGACTTCGTCATGGGATGGTGCGTGGGTAACCTTGGCTGGAGCCAACCCGACATTCAGGCCGCGATCAAGCAGTCCCGTAGTCCTGCCTATGTCCATCCCTCGTACCTCTACGAACCATGGGTCGAATTGGCTGAGTCTCTGGCGGTTATTGCGCCGGGAAAACTGAAGAAAAGTTATCGGGCCACGGGCGGCACCGAAGCCGTCGAGATCGCCATGCAGGTCGCCATGACCGCGACGAAGCGCCATAAATTTGTGTCCATCGAAGGCAGCTATCACGGCAATTCGATCGCCGCGATGAGCATCGGGGCGTCTGAGTACCGCGCGCAATATGAAAAGCTGCTGCCGGGTTGTTACAAGGTCAAGGCTCCCTTGGACAGCAGGGCGGTCAAGCAAGTCGAGCGCCTGCTGAAGCGGGAGGACATCGCCGCGTTCATTATGGAGCCCGTCATCTGCAACCTCGACGTCACGATTCCCGATCCGCAATTCATGACAGGCGTGTGGCATCTCTGCCGCGAGCACGGCACGTTACTGGTCATGGATGAAGTGGCCACCGGTTTCGGAAGGACCGGCAAGCTATTCGGTTGCGAGCATTTCGAGCTCGAGCCCGACGTCATGTGCCTCGCTAAAGCGATCACGGGCGGCTATGCACCGATGGGAGCCACGATGGTCACCGACGCCGTCGCACAGGCCCTCGGCGACCGATTTTCTTTTTATTCCACCTATGGATGGCATCCGTTGAGCGTGGATGCCGCGCTGGCCAACGTCCGGTATTTCATTAAACATAAAGAGGATTTGCTCCGCCATGTCATCGAGGTGAGCGCCTATTTCGAAGCGAGACTGTCCCAGATGAGATTCAAGTTTCCGACCACCATACGAATGCGCGGACTGGCCATTGGAATCGAGGTAGATGAGCCAGGATATGCTGCAAAAATCCAGGATAAGGCGTTGGAGCGCGGGTTGCTGTTGAGCGCCGAAAACGACGTCCTCAAGCTGTTCCCCGCGCTAACGGTCACGCAGGAGACCGCCAAGGAGGGGCTGGACATCCTCGAAACGTGTGTCTGAGAGCTGCGCTCGCGCGACGTCTCCGCGTGGCGGACGGGCTGGTTCTGGGAAGGGCGGGCCGAGGCCGTATACCCCAGGGACATCAACAGTGAGGCGGGGGCTTCACTATCTGAAGTGACGACAACCCCACATGCAACAGACGAGGTCATGCTATGCCCGTCATGAGCGTCGCAAGATTCGAACGATTCTTCCGTGCTGCGGCAAGCCTGGACATCGACAAGGCCGACCTCAAACAGTACAACGATTTCATCGGTGAGAAAATTCATGATTTGCTCATCCGCGGTGAAGCCGCAGCCAAAGCCAACCGCCGCGATATCATCCAACCCTTCGACTTGCCGATCACCAAGGGCTTACAGGAGTGTATTCACCAGTTTAGGGAGCTTGACGAGGAAATCGAGCTCAAGCCCGTCCTGGAACAGTTGGCAGGGCTGCCTCCGTTAGACCTCGCCGTGAGCACCGACACGGAAGAGCGTCTGCCTGCAATTGTAGGAGGGCTCAGCCTGGCGTTGGCCCGATCGTTCACGATCATCCAGCCGGGCCTGAAGAATCCACAGACCGAACACTGGGAATGCGTCATTCAACTCTTCAACCTCCTGCTGTAGCTCCGAAGTCTTGGCACTTCCGGATCACGACTCAAGACCGGACCGCCGCTTCTTCCCGCCAGACTACGACAGGGCGCCCATCACGCTTCGTGTGGCCCTCTCATTGAACGAGGCTACGAGACGATTGGTGCTCAACTTCCAGACGCATAGAGGCAGAAGCGCCAGGATGAACTCGAGGCGGGTGTGAAAATGGACAGGTCATCGTGAACGCTTAAATCATCTCCACATGTTTTGCGAAATAAAAAGGTAAGGAGCCATTACATAAAGGTCAACATCACTCGTTTTTTGAGCCAGCTGCTGCAAAGAGCGCAACTAGAAGAACGAATGGGGCGTTGCGATCATGACGGAACCAAAACGTTCTGATCATGCGGCTTTTCGAAGGCCGCGGGACGTATGGAGCGATATTTCAAACCTTCGCAGTCAAAATCCGTCCATCAGGACCTGAACGTGGCGCATTCGATATCTGGCCGTATCCGGCTGAGAGCGCCCAAGCTGCAGGGACGGCCAAAGTGTGCCGAAGAGGTAGGCCGCAGGTTATCGGCCATACGGGGTATGCATACGGCAAACGCGAACCCTACGACGGGGAGTATCACGATGAATTACAACCCATCCGCACTGGATTCGATGGTGTTTCTTGCGGAGGTCGCCGCGGCCTTGGGTTTGGTTGCGGCTGGGCTCGATCCGAGAGGGGTCGAAGCGATGTTCAAGGTTCTCGGGGTCTCGCCTGCCGAGATCCGCAGGTCGTTTGATGGAATCGGACTGGGGCTCGTCATCCCGATCGCGATTTTTGCTATGGGCTTCTACGCAGGCCGGCAACTTGGCTGAAAAGGAGAATTGACCTTGAACTCGAAGCTAATCAATCTAAGCGAAGCGAAGCGCATCACATGGACTGTCAAATATTGTCAACACCCGACATCTAATACTTTCACTCCATCCCGCAGACTCTTGGGCGAATCATGCGCAGACCGTTGTGTCATGCGACGCCGCAGAAAACAACAAAAACAACTGCGCTAAGTCCCGCCTCTGAATCTGTAATGCTTCAGCAAGTGCTCGTTCAGTATCGCCACCCGATCGTGGCAGTTCAGAAAAGGGCTGCAAACTCGCCGGATCTAATCGGGGCGGAGAGCTTGGTGTAGTGACAAGAACCGCTCTCTGGTACGTGCGCTGTAAGCGCCTTGTCCGTATTTGTCTGACATGGATTGGGGGGCAGGCGGACGTATAGCAATTACGTTCACCTTGCCCGAGTCAGTAGGTCCGATTGTCTCTAGTTCCGTCAGCTTTCAAAGCGCCATGGCTCTCGAGGATACACCACTTGGAGTTGGCACAGAACTTGTCAATCGGAGGGAAGATGCTACGCTTGAAGTAAGTTCTACCGAGGCCTAGATGCAGATCGATACAGAGCATGCTGCGCTTCCGACACTCTCTCGCAACGTGGGAATCGACATCTATCGGGCGCAGGTGATTCTGCTTCAAAGTCTTGTTTCAATCGTTTTGTCCTATCAAGTCATCCTCACACCTGAAACAATTCTCGTCAGCGCCGTGAAGGAAATTCTTGTGCTTGGACTGGTCTCTCTTATAGGAGCGGCCTTCCTGCTTCCGATCCGGTTGGTGGAAAGCCGACCGTTTACAATCGTTTTACTGTTGATCGATACAGCCGTGACATCTGCCATCATCTATGCCACGGATCAATCGGGTTCGGACCTCTACTTGGCATATTTTCTCATTATCTTAATCACTGCGGCGGTACGAATCTTTAAGTACAAGCTATGGTTTTCGGCGGGGATCGCTGCCTCGTATGCCGGCATTCTCTACCTGAAAACGGGGGACGATCTTTTTGCTGAAGGTCATGTGATACGAATCTCCATTTTACTCATCATGGGTGTGGTCTACAGCGTGATGAGCCAAACCCTCGAGCAGGAGAGAAAAGATAAGCAACTCTTGCTCGACGAAATACGCGACCGCTGTCGAGCGGAAAAGGCGCTCAGATCGAGCGAAAGCCTGCTGCGAGCGTTAAATGAGATAGCGCTGAGCCCGGCCGAATGGGACCTCTGTCTCGAGCGTATTCTCGCGTTGGGGTGTAGGACTTTCGAAATGAGCGCTGGCATGATCACCCGGATTGCGACTGACACTTTCGAGATCACACACATCGCCGGATCGATACCAAAGCTCACGCGCGGGGCGGTAGCTCCACTCGGCGGGAGTTACTGTGAGTGGACGAGCCGTTCCCGAGACCCAATATGCTTCGCGGATCCCGCTGCATCGGACTGGTCTCTGCCTTCCACTGACCAATTGCTCAGCCCAAAAGCCTACGCAGGAGTTTCAATTATTGTTAATGGATCGGTACAGGGAACACTGTGTTTTGTTGATGTGAAACCACGGCTCAGCGCATTTGCAGGCTATGAAAAGACATTTCTGAAGCTGGCGGCACAATGGATTGGCCATGAACTTGAACGACGAGAAGCTGAAGCGCAACTCCACAAAGCACGAGAGCAGGCACAAGCGGCGAATCGAGCCAAGGGCGATTTCTTAGCCATCATGAGCCATGAGATGCGTACGCCCATGAATGGAATCGTCGGCGTAGCTGATTTGCTCGGGGATACCCACCTGACAGAAGAGCAACAAGAATATGTGGGAATCTTACGAAGATCGAGCAGTAATCTGCTCGCACTGATTAACGATATTCTCGACCTATCAAAGGTCGAAGCCGGCCAGTTGCACCTTGAACCCGTCGAATTTGATCTCGATGAGGTTATTGACAAGTCAGGCGAGATTGTCGCTCTGCGAGCCAAAGACAAGGGCCTCCGACTCGTACTCTCCTCAGCCCCCGATGTTCCGACACGCGTAGTCGGGGATCCCGATCGGCTTCGACAAATTCTCCTCAACTTACTGACGAATGCCATAAAATTTACCGACCGAGGTCGTGTAGAACTGCGCGTCACGATCGCGCACATGGAGGGCCACAGCGCTACGCTGCAATTCGCTGTCAGCGACACAGGAATAGGAATCCCATCTGAGAAACACGGCGTGATTTTCGATCGGTTCAGTCAAGCCGACAGTTCCATGACGCGACAATATGGAGGAACAGGACTCGGATTAGCGATTACAAAGCGGCTCGTCGAAATGATGAATGGCCGAATATGGCTGGATAGTTACCTGGGGAAAGGCAGCACATTTTCTTTTACGGCGCGGTTCTCCCATGCAAAAGCCCAACCGAGCAGAAGCTATCCCCACATGCGGGTCTTGTTGGTCGATTACGATACAGGGGATGCCGATTTGATTCGAGAAATGCTCACGTCATGGGGTGCGCATGTTGCTATCGCGCCTTCACGGATAGCAGCGATTCAATTGCTACAGCAAGCGTGCGAAAGCAAACAGCCATTCAGTCATCTCTTTCTTGCCCTTGGCGATACCACGGTGAATGACTCACTCGATAAACGACAATTGCTCACGCTCTGTCACTCCCAGCACATACCGTGTTTATTGGGTGTCGCTAGCGTCCAAAACCCATCCATCAGCGAAATATACCAATTAGGATTGGGAGGCTATATTAGTGAGCCGTTTACCAGATGGAAGCTAATGAAAGCTCTTGACAACTGTGCCTCACGTATAGGCCAGCGACAATCAATCGCGCCAACGGCCTCAAACAACAACCATCAACATGTAGGTCTAGTTCTCATTGCCGATGATTCAGCTGACAATCGCAGGCTCATTGAGTCGTATGTGAAACATGCTGGCTATGAGTTACATCAAGCGACGAACGGTCGAAATGCTATCGATATGTTCCGTCGAAAACCTTATGACCTTGTCTTACTGGATTTAGAAATGCCTGTTTTGGATGGACTCGAAGCAGCCAAAATGATGCGCACATGGGAACGGGAGACACAACGAACCCCTGTCCCAATCATCGCCCTCACCGCTCACGCGTTCAAAGAACAATTGGATGCCGCCATAGCCGCTGGCTGCTCCGCCACGCTGACCAAACCTGTGCGAAAATTGACCCTGTTAAATGTCTTGAAGGAATGGATCCCTTCACAATCCTCCAGTGATCCCAAAACGCTAAATTCGGCCGCATAATACTAAATGACTCAGAGAAGCAACCAGCTCTAACTTTTCTCCCGTGACGACTCCACGAGGGGTTCACCCCATACGGGTGTGCTAAATTTGTGCTAAAAAGTCTGAAAAATCATCGAAACCCTCAAACCGAATAGAATCTACAGAATCACCGCAAAGCTTGCCAGACAACGTTTGGCGGGGAAACCATCGGTCAATCAAGCCAGTGTGAAAATTGGTTCTTTCAAGCTTATAAGGCGAGGGCCCTGGGTTCGAGTCCCAGGAGAGGCTCACCATTTAATTCAGATACTCGCGTGACACCTGCCGTGACGGCCTTTCGCTCATAGCAATCCATAGGAAAATCTGAAGGCTTGATCGGGCTAACTGTACCGAATTTGAATCCGCAGCCTATCATCAGCGCGACGTGGCGGTTCGGTTGCGGGATTCGGTGGCGGGACTTTGCTCGCCGTTGCTGTGATGGTCTGCGGTGCTGTCTGGCGGTGCCCTAATGGAGGCCGAATGCCAAGAGGGATAGGCCGAAGATAGGGGAAGTTAGTACCGATCTCGTATTGCCTGCGCTCGCTCTTGCAGAATCCGCTTGATCGCCTTCCCTGCTCCCTCGTACCGCGGTTCAAGCTGCCCATCGCGGAATCGCACTCCGCCAAATACTGCATCGATCATCCTCACGACATCCCACACTTCACGATCCAGCCGGCTTAAGTTTCTGATGCCTCACGTCGTAAGCGCACCGTCTCTTCAACGTCAGCGTTTCGATGCCGTCTTGACCTTCCCCCACAAAACTAGACCAACCAGAGCTGGAATATTC
>DASTSI010000041.1:0-6736 GCA_035760745.1 Nitrospira sp.
CGAACTCGCTACATTGCGGTATGTGTTTTCTGTAGTTTGACTCTCATCCACCCCCTCCCTATAATGGGATTTGATCCGTTTTGTCTGGTTTGATCCCCACTTATGCATTCCTTGTCCAAGGCCCACCTGAGCAAGCGATGGCGAGAACTGCAGACCGGGCTCCGGCATGCGTTCACGACGCAATCCGATGCGCGTCCCTGGACCGCCGAAGAGTCGGCCCTGATGGACCGCCTGGCGGCGGCGGTCGTGAAACGAGGCATGGCGGCCCCGGCGACCATCTTCCTCGAGTCCATGGGGCCCATGAGTTTCCTGGGAAGTCAGGCGTTGCACATGCTCACCCCCATCGTGGATTGGGCGCTGGAGACCCGGGAGATGGAGCAGGTGGCTTGCCTGTTGGAGCGCCGAGACACGATTCCCCGGTTAATCGCGCTCATTGAACGCAAATCGTCTGAAGAAGCACCGGCTCCATGACGCGGAATGACGACGAGCTTGTCGCGCGGCACACTATGACTCCAGGCGTGTACGGTTCACGCGTGACGAGCGACGGGCGACGGGGACTGCGCCGGGCGGGTTCTTGATGTCTTCCCACCAGCCGGCGACCATCGGGCATCCCTTGAATGTCATCGTCGCGACCGATTGCGGCAGCACGACCACCAAAGCGATTCTCATCGAAAAAATCGGCGACGAGTACCGCCAAACCTATCGCGGCGAAGCGCCGACGACCGTCGAAGCCCCCTTCGAGGACGTGACGCGGGGCGTCCTGAACGCCATCGCTGAAATCGAGGAGTTGTCGGGCCGAAAGATCCTCGACGGCGACAGGATCATCACCCCCAACCGCGCGGCTCAGGGAGAGCCGAAGACCGGGGTGGACATTTACATTTCGACGAGCAGCGCGGGCGGGGGTTTGCAAATGATGGTGACCGGCGTGGTGCAGAACATGACCGGTGAAAGCGCCCAACGGGCTGCGCTGGGAGCCGGCGCCATCGTCATCGACGTGCTGGCCTCGAACGATGGCCGTCTGCCGCACGAAAAGATCGAGCGGATCCGTTCGATGAGGCCGGACATGATCCTCATGTCGGGCGGGACGGACGGGGGCGCGGTCACCCACGTCGTCGAGATGGCGGAATACATCGCGGCCGCCGAGCCGCGACCCAGGTTCGGCGTCACGTACAAGCTCCCCTTGATCTATGCCGGCAACAAGGATGCGCGGCCCCAGGTGACGAGCATTCTGGGCGAGAAGTCCGCGCTGGTGGTCACCGAGAACATCCGTCCCGTGTTGGAGCGGGAAAATCTCGCCCCGGCCCGCAACAAGATTCACGACCTGTTTCTCGAGCACGTGATGCAACAGGCGCCGGGGTACAAAAAGCTGATCGACATGGCGGGCGCTCCGATCATGCCGACGCCGGCGGCGGTCGGCCTCATCATGGAAACCATCGCGAGGCGCGAGCATTTGAACCTGATCGGCGTCGACATCGGCGGCGCCACGACCGACGTCTTTTCCGTCTTCGACGGCGTGTTCAACCGGACCGTGAGCGCGAACCTCGGGATGTCGTACAGCATTTCAAACGTGCTGGCGGAGGCCGGGCTCGGGAACATCATGCGCTGGGTGCCGTTCACGATCGACGAACAAACGCTGCGGAACCGGATCAAGAACAAGATGATCCGGCCCACGACCATTCCCCAAACGCTCGACGAGTTGCAGATCGAGCACGCGATCGCCCGGGAAGCGCTCCGTCTCGCCCTGATCCATCACAAGTCGCTGGCAACGGCCTTGAAAGGTGTCCAGCAGGAGCGGACGATCTCGGACGTCTTTGAACAGGCGTCGTCCGGTAAGACGCTTATCGACATGCTAAAGCTTGACTTGATCGTCGGCAGCGGAGGCATCCTGTCCCACGCGCCCCGGCGCATCCAGTCCATGCTGATGATGGTCGATGCCTACGAGCCGCTGGGATTCACGACGTTGTCGGTGGACAGCATTTTCATGATGCCGCATCTGGGCGTGCTGTCGACGATCGACGAGAAGGCCGCGACGGACGTCTTCGTGCGTGATTGTATGATCTATCTCGGGACCTGCGTCGCGCCGATCGGACAGGGGAGAGCCGGTGAGACCTGCGCCCACTATGAGATCACGTTTCCGGACGGGAAACTCGTCAAGGACCGATTGCAGTTCGGCGAGCTCAAGCTCTATCCCCTCGAGCTCGGCGTCACCGCGAACGTTTCGCTCCAGCCTGCCAAGCAGGTGAATGGAGGTGCGGGCGCCGGCGTCGCCGTCACGAGAGAAGCGAAAGGCGGGGTGGTCGGGCTGCTGTTGGACGGGCGGGGCCGGCCCCTTCAACTGCCGAAGGACGAGGCGGCGAGGGTCGCTGCGCTGAAGAACTGGTTCGCCGCCGTCGCGCTCTATCCGACGGCATAGGAACGGGACTGCGACTCATGAAGAAGCACCGCAACAGTCGGCCCTCGTTCATCAGCGTTCAGCCCTGACTATGGCCCACTCCTACACGCCCGGCCTCACCGTCACCGACCGGACCACCGTTCGCAGGCGGCGCCTGTTGCCCTTGCCGGGGAAGGTCCTCGTCGAGGTGGGCGAATCCGTGCGGGAGGATCAGGTCGTCGCCCGGGCGAAGCTTCCCGGTAAAGTCTTCCCGGTCAATCTTGCCAACCAGCTCAGCATCGCACCGGACGAGGTCAAAGACTATCTCGTCAAGAAGGAGGGGGATCCCGTCCAACGGGACGAAGTGCTGGCTGAGAACAAGCCCCTGATCAAATGGTTCAAGACGGAAATCCGGTCTCCGATCAGCGGCACCATCGAATCGATCTCGATGGTGACCGGCCAGGTCTTGCTGCGCGAACCGCCCCGCCTGATCGAGCTCCTGGCCTATGTGGACGGTACGATCGTCGAAATTCTTCCTCAACAGGGGGTGGTGGTGGAGACGGTCTGCAGTCTGGTGCAGGGGATTTTCGGCATCGGAGGCGAATCCTTCGGTGACATCGCCGTGGCGGTGAAGGCGCCCGATGCGCCGCTTACCCCCGGATCTCTGACCCCCGCTATGAAAGGCAAAGTGGTCGTCGGGGGCTCCTTCCTGCCGGCCGAAGCCATGGCGAGGGCGAAGGAAATCGGGGTGGCGGGCTTGGTTGTCGGAGGCATTCATGATAAAGACTTGCGCGCGCTGTTGGGGTACGATCTCGGCGTCGCCATTACCGGGACGGAGCAGGTCGGATTCACGCTCATCCTCACGGAGGGGTTCGGCACGATTCCGATGGCGACGAAGACGTTCAAGCTGCTGTCCGCCCGTGCAGGTCAGAAAGCCTCGATTTCGGGCGCCACGCAAATCCGAGCCGGCGTCATCCGTCCGGAAATCATCATTCCTCAGCCCGGAGCTACCTCGGTGGAGGCCAAGGCCCCGAGGCAGCGGGAGGGGATTCGCGTGGGAGATCCGGTGAGGATCATCCGCGATCCCTTGTTTGGTCGAATCGGAGAAGTCTCGGCTCTTCCATCCGATCTCACCACGATCGAGACCGAGAGCGAGGTGCGCGTGCTCGAAGTCAGGTTCACCGATGGAACCAGGGCGGTGGTCCCGCGCACGAACATCGAAGTGATCGAAGGGGCCTAATGGCGTGACGTATGAGGCGTTACAGGAGGCAGGCTGGAGGCCCCATGGCTGTCGCGTGTTGCTGGTCCTCGTCCTTGCCTGGCTCTCGTCCCCGGCCCTGGCCCAGCCCGTGCTCTCTCCTCCGCGCGACGTCATCGTCATCGACACGCCGAATGACGGGGGAGAGAGCCTCACCGTGCAATGGGCTCCCTCGCCCTGGGACAGCCCGGCGGCCACGTATCAGATCCTAGTCGGCGAGGCGACGGTCACCGATCCGTCCGCGCTGAAGGTCGTCGCGGAATTCCCCTCCAACACCAAGTTCGTCAAAGACGCGAAGGCCGCCTGGTGGACGAGGACGGCGGAGAAGGCGTGGCATCAATTCGTGATCCGGAGCGGCAAGGGAATCCAGCTCAAGAACGGGACGGCCTATGCCGTGACGGTCGCGGCCGTGCAGGGCGAGCAGCGGCTCTTCGGGCCGATCCTGACGGCGGTTCCCTCGCCCAACTGGTTCAATTGGAATCAGTTGAACAATCTCGTGATCGCCCTCTCCTTCGGCGGGCTCGTCTTCTACACCATCAGCCACGCGAAACGAAACAATATCTTCCTCCGGCGGATTCCCGGCCTCGACGCGGTGGACGAAGCCATCGGCCGGGCGACCGAGCTCGGCAAACCGATTCTCTATTTGACGGGCGCGCACGACATGAGCGATCCCTCCACGATTGCGGCCGCCGTGATACTGGGCCGCGTGGCAAAACGGACTGCCGCCTACGAGACCGAGCTCATGGTGCCGCACCGCGATCCGATCACGATGGCGGTGTGCCAGGAAATCACCAAGCAGTCCTATCTCGAGGCCGGAAAGCCCGATCTCTTCAAGGAGGACGCCAACTTCTTCATCACGGCGGATCAGTTCAGCTATACCGCGGCGGTCGACGGCATCATGCTCAGGAAAAAGCCGGCGGCGAACTTCTTCATGGGGGCCTATTTCGCCGAATCCCTGCTCTTGACCGAAACGGGCGCGAGCACGGGCGCAATCCAAATCGCCGGGACCGACTCTGATCACCAACTGCCGTTCTTCGTCACGACCTGCGACTACACGCTCATCGGCGAGGAACTCTACGCGGCCAGCGCCTATCTCTCGAAGGAACCGGTCCAGATCGGAACGCTGCGCGGGCAGGATGTCGGTAAAGCGGTGATCATGGCCGCGATCGGAGTCGGGACGATCCTGGCGACGATCGGCGCGGTGACGGGCGCGCAGTGGCCGCTGCTGGTCCTCGACCTGTTGAAGGACCTCAAATGATTTTCCTGCGCCGGCAGCTGCCCCTCTTGATTACGATGATCACCGGGCTCCTGTTCGCCGGGCAGTACTACGTGCCGCATCCGGCGTCCGAGCAGCTCCTCACTTCGGCGACCAAATGGCTCCAGATCATCGGCGGCTTCGCGCTGGTCCTCGGCGTGACGAGCTTGTTCCACCAGCATGCGGCCAAGATCAGGCGCAAAGAGGCGGGCTGGGGCTATAGTGTCGTGCTCTACGTCGGCATGCTGGCGACGATTGCGCTCGGCCTGTGGGCCAACGGGAAGGAAAGCATCGACGGCGCCATGACGGCGTTCGGTTGGATCTACTCCTTCATGATGGTGCCGCTGCAAGGGACGATGTTCGCGATCCTGGCGTTTTTCATCGCCTCGGCGGCGTACCGCTCCTTCAGGGCCAGGAGCCGGGAGGCCGCGGTACTCCTAGTCGCCGCGATCATCGTCATGATGGGCCGCGTCCCGCTCGGCGAGTACCTGATCCCCATGAGCGGCGACCTCTCGTCCTGGATTTTGAACGTGCTCAACGCCTCCGTGCGGCGCGCGATCCTCATCGGGGTGAGTCTCGGCGCCGTCGCGCTTTCGTTCAAGATCATCTTCGGCGTGGAGCGATCATATCTGGGTGGGGGAAAAGAATGAGTGTGCGGGTCTGGTGATCTACTGCGCAGCGACGGGCGCGCGTTCAGTACCACCGGTAACGTCAGTAGGAACAGGGAGCAATGAGTTTCGCGGAGCGCATGCTGAGGATCGACCGGCGGATCATTTTCCTGGTGATCGGCCTCTGCACGCTCTTGCCGCTGCTCTACCCCGTCGGCTTGCCGATCAAGATCTCCCCGGAAGTCCGGAGCATTTACGACTACATCGAAGCCTTGCCCGAGCGCTCCGTCTTCCTGCTCTCGATCGACTTCGATCCCGCCTCGAAACCCGAGCTGCATCCGCAGGCCATCGCGCTGCTCCGCCATGCGTTCAGGAAAAATCTCCGCGTGGTCGCCATGACGCTCTGGGTGTCCGGGACCGGCATGGCGGATCAACTGTTGACCCAAGTTGCGAAGGAAGCGGGTAAGGTCAACGGACAGGATTACGTGTTCCTGGGATGGAGCCCGGGCGGCACCGCCGTGATCATCAACATGGGGCAGGACCTGTATACGGCATTCCCCAGTGACTACGGCGGGAAGCCGACGAAAGGGCTGCCGGTGCTCGAAGGCGTCAACAGTCTCAAGGACGTCAACTATGCCATCAGCCTCGGCGCCGGCAATCCCGGAGTCGAGGCCTGGTATGTCTTCGGCAAGGACAAATACAAGTTCGAATTGGGCGGTGGCTGCACCGGAGTGATCGCGCCGGGCCTCTATCCGTTATTGCGGAGCGGCCAGATCAACGGCTTGATCGGCGGCCTCCGAGGCGCCGCGGAGTATGAAAGCCTGATCGGGCAGAAGGGCCGCGCGGTGGCCGGCATGGACGCGCAGTCGGCCACGCACTTGGCGATCATCGTGCTCGTCATCATTTGCAACATCTTCTATTTTTCGCTGAGACCGACGAGCACTCACCCCTCTTGAGGAACCTCATGGATCCAACGATCGTCGGCGCATGGACGGCAACCGGGTTGACCCTCTTCATCTTTTCCTTCCTCTACAAGGACAATCCGCTGTTCAAGCTGGCGGAACACCTCTATGTCGGCGTCTCCGTCGGTTATACGATCGTCAAAGCGTACGACACGGTGATCGTCCATCTCATCGTCAAGCCGATCTTCGAGAACGGAGAATTCGCCCTGCTGATTCCCGTCGCGATCGGCCTGCTGATGCTGACCCGGTACATGCCGAAGGCCGCCTGGATGTCGCGCTATG
>DASTSI010000042.1:0-5427 GCA_035760745.1 Nitrospira sp.
AAAAGGAGTCGATCGCAGGCTTGAGTTGAACCAACGCGTTCAATGCCCCGTCGTAGCGATCCTGCTTCATCTGCTCATCGAACTCGTTTCGGCTGATCTCCGCCTGGCGAAACAGTTCCCTCTCGGCCGGCTCCTTGAACAGCGACGGATCGACGGCTTTTCGGTCCCATCGCTCTTTGTCCAAGATCCGGGTCGCGCGCTTGAACCCGATGATCAACGGATCGAATTCCGGCCGCTGCGTCACGGCCTGTAATGATTTCATCTTCAGGAGCCAATCGACGAGGTCGATCTTTCGATGCCGGGAGGATTCGAGGACGGCGTCGATCACATCGTCCCGCAGTCCGTGAACCGTTTTCCCATAGTGCCGGACGCGGTCGAAGAGAAACTCCGTGAGACGGCTGTGGCCCTGGGAGCCCGTGTCCGGAGCCGGTTTGAAGCCTGCTTCAGACACGGCGGCGCGTGCACGATCGATCCATTCGCGCAGATCGAGCCGCAGCGGCCCTTCGAGCACCAGGCGGACAATGGCGGTGCCGTGGCGACGAAGGGCGAAGGGATCCTCGGAACCCGTCGGTATCATCCCGACGTGGAAGAATGCGGCAAGGGTGTCCAAGCGGTCCGCCAGCGACAGGATCTTCCCCGGCAACGTCGCCGGGAGTTCGCCTTCGAGCGCCTTGGGGAGATATTGCTCTCGGATCGCCTGTGCGACGGCCTCCGATTCTCCCCCGTGCTTGGCATACTCTCCGCCCATGATCCCCTGCAATTCTGGAAATTCTCCCACGATCCCGGTGAGCAGGTCGGCTTTGCAGAGCGAGGCCGCACGCTCGGACGAGTCGACCACCTCTTGGCTCTCTGAAAGCCGCTCCGCAATCGCCCGGGCCAGCTGCCGGATACGCTCCTGCTTTTGCGCCATCGTCCCCAATTTCTGGTGAAACGTGACGCCTTCCAATTTCTTCACACGGGCTTCCAGCGGCGTCTTGCGGTCCTCATCAAAGAAAAACTTGGCATCGGCAAGCCGAGCGGCCAGGACTCGTTCGTTTCCCGCGCGGATCAGCGACATGTCCTTGAGTTCGCTGTTCGTCACCGCGATGAAATGAGGAGCCAGTTGTCCGGTCGTCTTGTTCCGGACCGAAAAGAATCCTTGATGCTCCTTCATGGACGTGATCAGGATCTCTGGGGGAACCGCGAGATACTCCAACTTGAAATTCCCCATGACGGCGAACGGCCACTCGGTCGTGTACACCGCTTGCTCGAGGAGCGCGTTGTCCATGATCAGGCCGACGCCGGCTTTGGAACAGAGCATCCTAAGCTGAGACTCGATCACCTCGCGCCTGCGCGCCTGATCCACGAGCACGCCGGCCCGGCTCAGCGCGGCCTCGTAGGACGCGAAGTCCCGCACGGCGATCGGCCTTCCGGCGCCCTTCACTCGATGGCCGTATGTGCGGTTGCCTGCCTTGATGCCGGCGACGTGCATCGGCAGCACCGATCCTCCAAGCAAGGCCACGAGCCACCGGACCGGCCTCGCAAACCGGACGCCCAGGTCGTTCCATTTCATCGATTTGGGAAACGAGAGCTTCCCCACGAGAGCCGGCACCAGCTCCTGCAAGACGGCCCTCGCCGTGCGCCCCTCGTCCGGCTTCACCGCAAAGACATACTCTCCCTTGGGGGTCTGCCGGATTTGCAGGCTCTCGACCGGCACTCCCTGGCCTGCGGCGAATCCGACGGCCGCTTTGGTGGGCTGACCGCTCGAGTCGTACGCCACCGCCCTCGAGGGTCCGATCGCCTCCTTGACGATCGAGCTCTGGTGGAGGGCAAGGCCGTCGACCACCAATGTCAGCCGTCGGGGTGTGCCGAACGTCCGGACCGCGGCGTGGGCAAGCCGCGCCTCCGTCAGCGCCTGTTCGGCTTCTTGCTTCAGCGACCCGAGAGCCGGCGGGATGAAATAATACGGCAACTCCTCCGTCCCGATTTCGAGCAAAAACTCGGCGGTGCGGGGCGCCTTGGCGCCCGCGTGTTTTCGCTTTTCTCGTGATGATCGTGTCATGGCGAATGTCAGGAACGGCTACGGGAGCCGGCCTTCTGAGCCGGCCGGTCGTTGAGCGGATGCCCCATCGCAGCGCGTTCGTCGATGTAGCGCTCGGCGCACTGCCTGGCGAGGGCTCTCACGCGGCCGATGTAGGCCGTTCGTTCCGCGACGCTGATCGCGCCTCGCGCATCGAGGACATTAAAGACGTGGGATGACTTGATGCAGTAGTCATAGGCCGGCAGCGTCAATCGCCTGTCCGTTCGCGCCAGCAACCTCCGGCATTCGGCCTCGTAAGATTGGAACGCGTGCATCAGCATGGAGACGTCGGCTTCCTCGAAGTTATAGCGCGAGAACTGGACTTCGGTTTCATGATGGATGTCGCCGTAAGTGAGCCGGTCAGACCAGGCCAGGTCGAACACGTTATTCACCTGCTGCAGATACATTGCGATGCGTTCGGTGCCATAGGTCAACTCGACGGTGATCGGATTCAACTCGATTCCCCCGATCTCCTGGAAGTAGGTGAATTGGGTGATTTCCATGCCGTCGAGGCGGACTTCCCAACCGAGCCCCCAGGCCCCGAGAGTCGGCGATTCCCAATCGTCTTGCATGAAGCGAATATCATGCTGCTTGGGATTGATGCCCAGCGTCGCGAGACTGTCCAGGTACATGGTCTGGATGTCGTTCGGAGCGGGCTTCAACACGACTTGATACTGATAGTAGTGCTGGAGACGGTTCGGATTTTCTCCGTAGCGGCCGTCGGTCGGCCGGCGGCACGGCTGCGCATACGCGGCGCGCCAGGGCTCGGGCCCCAGCGAGCGGAGAAAGGTGGCGGGATGAAAGGTTCCGGCCCCCATCTCGAGGTCATACGGCTGCTGGATGATGCAGCCTCGGTCCGCCCAAAAGCGATGCAAGGTGAGAATAAGATCCTGGAAGGTCACGAAAAGCCAGCTCTTGTCTGTTACGCAATGGACCTAAGCCGAAGCTAGCAGGAATGAATCGCGACTGTCAATGAAGTCTCCTCTCAGATCAACGGGTTGTGTCGCCGAGTGTCCTCTGCTTCCGGAGATTCCTTCCCGCGTCTTTCTCTCATTCGTCCGCCCAACCTTGACCCCGCTTCTCGACCTGCTTTATTCTCCGACTTGTTGATTAAGAAAGTCGGTAAAGAACGCCGTGAAATTATCCAAGAAAAGCGAGTACGGCCTTCGAGCGCTCCTCGAGCTCACCGGCGTGCATGGCGCAAGCACGCTGCAACGGCATGAGATCGCCGGCCGTCAGCGCATCCCGGTCGAGTTTCTCGAGCAAATCCTGCTCGCGCTCAAACGCGCGGGGCTGCTCGCCAGTCGTCGAGGCATGAAAGGCGGTTACGCCCTCATCAAGTCGCCCAAGGACATCACGCTTGGCCAGGTGATCCGGATCCTGGACGGACCGCTGGCTCCCATTGGATGCGTGAGCAAGACCGCCTACCAGAAGTGCGGGGATTGTCCTTATGCCGAACAACCACGCTGCCCGGTGCAACAGGTCATGGGCAAGGTCCGCGATGCCATCGCCGACATCCTCGACCACTACACCCTCGAAGATTTCGCCTCCGGCTACCGCAAAGGATAACGATGGATCAGGTCGTGCTCATGCTCATTACGTTCGTGGCCGCAACCGTCAACGGCGCACTCGGCTACGGCTTCTCCTCGATCACCGTTCCCGTTGCCCTCCTTTTCTACACCAATCGCATATTGAACCCGGCGCTGGTCCTCGTTGAATTGGTGATCAACAGCTACGTGTTGTTCATCAATCGGCGCAGCATCCCGAACATCTGGTGGCGGGTTGCGCCGATTTTGATCGGGCTGCTGATCGGCGTCGCCCTCGGCAGCTACATCTTGTCACTCGTTCATCCCGCGTGGGTCAAGTTCGTCACCTATTTCTTCCTGCTGCCGCTGATCCTTCTCCAGGCGGCCGGCATCCGCAAGCCCATTCGGGCCGAAAAAGCCATCGCCATCCCGTTCGGCATGGGCATCGGAACCTTGTATTCGGTCACGACGATCTCCGGGCCGCCGCTGGCCCTCTTGTTCAACAATCAAGGCTACGCGAAGCAGGATTTTCGCGCGGCGCTCGGCGTCATTCGCGTGGCCGAGTCCGTCATGACCGGCATCGCGTATTCGTTCCTCGGACTGTATAGCGCAGGCAGCATCGAGATCATTCCCTACATCGTGCCCAGCGTCCTCGTCGGGATCCCGCTGGGAACCTTCTTGATCCGATGGATGGACCCTGAGACGTTCCGGCGCATCTGCATGGCATTCGACGGGCTCGTGGTCGGCTTCGGGCTCTCCCGTGTCCTGGGCGACTTGAATTTGGCTTCCCCCTCCACGACCTATCTGATTCTGGCCATTGTGGTGGGCATCAACGCCTTCCTGCTCTACCGGTTCTTTCGGGATCGCCCGGTCCCTGCCCCGACCTGATCCTCCGAGCCGACCCCAGCTCTCTGAGAGACTCGAGCCTGCGGGCCTATTCGGCCGCCGACCGGTTGGGCGGACGCTCCACAACGCTGAAGAAGATGCCCCAACCGACGACGATCCTCTTCCGAATGCGTGAGACAGTACTTCCCGCGCGGCTTTTCGCAAGATGGCTCTTACGCGTTCTTAACGTTTCTCGCATGGTCAGCGCTTTTTCCTTCCCCCCGGAGTCCCATCTCAAGCGTGATTTGCAGGCTGAGTCCTACAATTCTTCACGACGCGTAGAAGCTGAGTAGCGTTTTCCCCGCAAAACGCAGCGAAATTCGCATCAAACTGCAAAGCCGCGTGGCACATGCCTTGCTGAGGCCTGCCGTGGCTCGTGCGGGTCCCTGTCACGGAAGCTTCCACCAGCGCGAGAATCTTTTCACCCTGAGTGTGGAGGAATGACCGCTTATGTCCGTAGTACGTGTGTGTCCAGTGAAGTGCCTACTGTCCCTTGTCGTTCTGACAACCGGGTTGGTCCTGCATGGCTGCGGTGGAGGCGACGGCGGCGACGGAGGGGCGACGAATGCTCCCGCGTTTGTATCTCCGCTTTCGGTTTCGTTGGCCTGGGACCCGGTCCAGGATCCGAGCGTGACGGGGTATGTCATCCATTATGGTCGCTCGTCACCGCATTCCGCCGGCTCCTGCAACTATGAGAGTTCCATGTTCGTTTCGACGAATGAAGGCGTCGTTCCGAATCTCTATCCCGAGTCTGCATATTACTTCGCGGTCAGTTCGTACAATGGAGTGGAGAGCGTCTGCTCATCCGAGGTCTCGACGACGACTCCCGCCATGCCGACCGGAGTCTGACCATCCGGCAAACGGTCAAGTCGTTCATTGACTCGCTCACCCCGCCTTTGCTAGCCTGACTTTTTGGTTGCGCTGCCCCGAGACAGAAAGACCCTGTCTCGGGGCAGC
>DASTSI010000043.1:0-4494 GCA_035760745.1 Nitrospira sp.
CGGCTCAGTGGATCGCAGAGGATCGCCTGTTGACCGATTCCATGATTTCGTCGTAGAGCTGGTCGACGGCGGCTTCCTTCGAAATGACAGTCGTGGCGCCTGCCGCTCTCATCGCATATTGATTCTCTGTGGCGGCGTTGACCGATATCCCGACCACCACGATGTGGGGGTAAGTTTGCTTGATCTTGATCGTCGCTTCGATGCCGTTGAGCCTCGGCATATTGATGTCCATGACCACCA
The DNA here is from genome assembly GCA_035760745.1 of Nitrospira sp. Lineage (GTDB taxonomy): Bacteria > Nitrospirota > Nitrospiria > Nitrospirales > Nitrospiraceae > Nitrospira_C. The sequence goes on from DASTSI010000043.1 coordinate 241, forward strand.
CGGATGGCGAGAGCCGCTGGACCGACCGCAGGGCTTCTTCGCCGTTGCTCGCCTCTCCCACAACCTCGAAATTCGGGTAGGTGGCGAGAATGGCCCGCAGGCCTTGTCGCACCATGGCATGATCATCCACCAGGAGCACGCGTATCGGAGGCTTGGACTTGGATTTCAAATGCTTCCCCACGGAGAGAACTTTACGTGTATCCTGCGCTACAGGCAAGAAGATACCGGACAGGAGTGATAATGGTGGAGGCGCCGAGCGGAGTTGAACCGCTGATCGCAGCTTTGCATACTGCGCCCCTCGCACTTAGGCACGGCGCCCCGCATATTGGCGGTGAGCTCCATCAAGCAAGTCACGTCAGTCACGCAAGCCCATGAGGTCGGCCCATGACGGCCCGGGCAGTGGGCCAGGTATCAACGGTATTGTGCCAATAATGACGGGGAAGGCGGCCTAGTAAGGTCTCTAGGTCTGTCCGGCCGGCATGGATGTGCTTCAAACAGGATTCACATTTTTGCCCGGTATCGGCAGGGCCAGAGAGCGGGATCTTCACCGCCAAGGCATCTACACATGGTCGGATTTCCTTGCCGCTCCCTCGGTCGAGGGCCTCAGCGTTCACGCAAAAGCGCGCTACGATGCCTTGCTCTCCCAAGCGCGGCGGGGTTGCAGCACGGGAAAATCCCGCCAGATCGGTGTGTTGCTGCCCGGCCGAGAGCACTGGCGGCTCTACGAATGGCTTCGCTCACAGGCGGCCTATGTCGACATTGAAACGGATTCCTGGGGCAGGATCGTGGTGGTCGGAATTTTCGCCCGGGCTCGGTTCCGATCATTCGTGAGGGGCGAATCGCTCTATGTCGCCACGCTGGCTGCCGAATTGACCAAGTACGCTCTCTTGGTGACCTTCAACGGAACGGCCTTCGATCTGCCCCGCCTTCTGGACGCATTTCCGGCTCTGCCGCTCGATCACCCCCACTTTGACCTTCGCATCGCGTGTCGTCGCTTGGGATACGTCGGTGGGTTGAAAGCCGTGGAGCAACGGTTGGGCATCCTGCGGCCGCCGGAGGTGAGCGGCCTCCATGGCGGGCATGCGGTTCGGCTTTGGAATCGATGGCGCTATGCGCGGGATGAGGCGGCCAAGCAACGGCTGCTCACGTACAACCGCGCCGATTGCATGAACCTCATGCCGCTCGCCGATCACTGCTACTGCGAGATGGCCCGACGGGCAGCGGACGAATTGTCCGACCCCTCGGCTGGGGACTTTCCGAGTCGTCCCCGGCTTCGGTTCCCCTCATAAAAGCTTCTAGCAGTTATCACGTCCTGCTTTGCCATGATCATTCTTGCATTGATCGCTGTGCTCGGCGCTGCCATTGCGCATCACTCGATGACCGAGCCTGAACCGGACGCCGACACGGCAGTATCGATTTCGGCTGAAGAGACGCCGAATCCGGCATCCGAACCGACGGAGGAAGCTCAACTCGATCCGTCTCTCGACGATGAGGCGCCCGCGACCATGATCGAATAAGCCGTGATCACGACCGGCGCCCCGCGGCGTGGGCCGCTCATGGAGCGGGCGGGAGAAACGGGCACTGCCGGTCACCGGTTGTGTGACTGCGCCGCAGGACCTTGCGATACATGGCCGTCCGGGACTCGGGACAACAGTTCCGCCGCGCACATCCGGATGATGGTGGCCTCGTCGTGTGTCAGCGACTCTCCTTGCATCAAGGCACTCTGGATCTTTTCATTGAGCGTGATCAAATCGCGCACGTCTTTCCGAATAGGGTTCATGTGACCTCCGCATCGTGTCCGGTCTGAAGACCACCATGAATCGTATTTTCGTCGAAATTGCATAATCACGGACGTCCCGCGAGTCGAGCGCTGTCGCGAGCGGGAAGGAGGAACGTCATGGCTTATCGCGCTTGACCGGGGATCTGCAGGACGATTGTCGTCGCCTTCCCATCACCCGAGACGCGCGCTTCGATCTTATCTCCGGCCTTGAGCTTGCTCGAGGCTCCCTCAATTTTCGTTTCGCCGTTCACACGCAGGCGGATTTCCCGGCCGGCAATGTCCCTCACCACGAGTTCGTCCTCTTCCCAGTACAACACATCGCCTTTCACGATGTGTGTGGATGCGGAATCGGAAACGACCGGAGCATCCGCGTATGCCGGCGAGACCATCAGAAGAAACATGGCGAGAAGGATTTGCATAGCACACCTCCCTTGCCCCTTATCCCTAGGAGAAGTGTCAAATGCCGCTGATCAGTCGATGCCCGATGACTACGAACTTGTCGCTGCCGTCCCCCCGAACTCCGGCGAATACGCCTCCGCTTAGCAAGAGCGACACCCGCCTTCAATCACGCGAAGTCCGGGGCTTTCCCTCATCCGTTACCCCGACATGCCGCGACCACTGGGACGAGTTGTCCTCTGAAGCATAGAATTTCCTGGGGTAACTCCTTGAAGTATACCTTCTCGGCTCCGGCAATTCCGGTGGAGCGCACGGACGCCAACCATGGTTATAGAATCCCCTCGGCCCGCCGCTGAGCTCTGTCGATATGCCTCGCTGTATTTGCGTATGACGGCTCTTGCGATACCGACGGGCAGGACATCTTCACCCCTCCTTAGTGTATCCACCGGCGACGTCCATGAGTTCCACGGGCGAGTCCTCGAGCACAGTTCGGTAGCTCAGCCGATGAGACGCGAGGATGCGCAACAGCAGAAACCATCGATAGTCGCGGTGCGGCCGTTCGTGCACCGTGAGCGCAGCCATTGTGTTGACGCTTCGGTAGTCCTGGCTCGCGACCGATTTCGCGTATTGCTGATCGGTCTGTTCCCATGGTGATTCATGATAGGCCGCCAGTCGCCCAACCGATGGGTCCCTCAACCATGTCGGATGACAGTCGCGGCAAGCGGCGGGGTCGGCAGCTGCGCCGGCCTTGCCTCCATCGTGCCGTGCTGGACCATACCGGGTTCTCCGGGCAGCGGGCTCAAGAGACCCTTCGCCAGGGTCCAAAAGTGCCTGAGCTAGGCATTACCATAATAGGGATTTTATCAATCCATATCTACCCTAGTGGTGTTCCCAGGACCGGCGTTTTGACCGCTTCTGTCACCACACGAGGCCGGAATCATGAGGAGGAAGACAGGAGGAGAAGCTCCCGCCATCATCGGACGTATGCTCACGGTTTCGATCGTGAGCTCGCTTGTCGTCGCGCTGTCGTCAGCGTGGGCCGCGCTGGGACAGTCGGCCTCCTCGGTGGAGCGTGATCGGACGGTCATGAAGGGGCAGCGGCAAACTCGCACGGGCGACGGGTATTCGATCGAGACCATCACCTCGGCTGGGTTGACGGTCAAAGAATATGTGTCGGCCGACGGCCATGTCTTTGCCGTCACGTGGAGCGGAACCGGGGCGCCCAATCTTTCCGTTCTTCTCGGCGAGTATTTTCCGGAGTATCGGAATGAGCTGGCCGCGCGTCGCGAGCGGCGGCCGCGAGCCAGAGGACCTCTCACAGTCAAAACGCCGCGCTTGGTGGTGGAACGGGGCGGCCATTCCCGGTTTCTGTGGGGCCGTGCGTACCTTCCCGACGCCCTGCCCTCCGGCGTGGCGGCCGAGGATATTCGATGAGAAGGACCGCTCTCGCCCTCTGCTGTGGCCTGTGGCTCGCGACCGGATGCGGCTCAGACGGGGGTGGAGGTGGCAATTCACCGGGTACGTCGCCCGCCAATGTATTGTCTGTCTCGATCGGGACGTCGGGCCTCTGCACGAATATCAATGAGCCTTGCGCCGCCGTCACCGTGTGCCAACCGGCGAGCGCCACGTGCCAAACGGTCCCTGATCTCTTGCTTGATACCGGATCCGTCGGACTGCGCGTGTTTAGTTCCGTCTTGTCGATCGCATTATCACCGGCCGTCGACGGGCAGGGCCGTCCGCTCGGAGAGTGTGTGTTCTTCGCGGACGGCGGGACGATGTGGGGCGGAGTCCAGCTGGCCGACATCATACTGGGGAGCGGGTCGGCCGTTCGCACTCCGATTCACGTCGTGGACCCCACGTTTGCCGGCCAGTCCGTCGCTCACAACCCTTGCAACAGCAGCGTCGACTCGGACCCGCAGGCGGTGCGCTTTAACGGCATTCTCGGCCTTGGTCTGTTCCGGGAGGATTGCGGGCCGGTCTGCGAAATCAATGCGAACAATAATCTCTATTTTGCCTGCTCCGGTACGGCCTGCACCAGCTCGGCCGTTCCCGTGTCCCAACAAGTCCAAAACCCGGTG
>DASTSI010000044.1:0-15383 GCA_035760745.1 Nitrospira sp.
CCGCGACCGGCATATTCTGCCGTTCTCGAAAGAGACGTTCCCCGCATGGTTTGCCCGGCGCAAGCAGCCGCCTGGCGCCAAGGATCGAGTCCGCAAAGTCGCACTGTTCTCCGGCTGCCTCGTCAACTATCAGGCCGTGGATATCGGCAAAGCGTCCGTGCAGGTGCTGGAGAAGAACGGCGTCGAAGTTGTCGTGCCTGAACAACGTTGTTGCGGCATGCCGAATTTCGACGTCGGAGACACCGACGGCATCCTGCGGGCGGCCGAAGCCAATGTGGCGTCGCTTTATGCCTGGGTGGCGCGGGGATATGACGTCGTCGTCCCGACGGCCAGCTGCAGCCTCATGTTGAAGCGCGAGTATCCGTCCTTGGTCGCGGATGACCACACGCGTCACGTGGCCGGCCGGACCTTCGACATCTGCGAGTACCTGATGCGCATGAAGAGGGAGGGCGGGCTCGCCGCCGATTTCCCCGTCAGGCCCGGCCGTGTGGCCTACCAGATACCGTGCCATCTTCGCGATCAAAACATCGGATTCAAGTCGAAAGAACTGATGGAATTCGCCGGCGCCCAAGTCCAGCTGATCGAGCAGTGCTCGGGGCACGACGGCGCCTGGTCCGCAAAGCGGGAATTTTTTGAACTGTCCATGACGATTGCGGCCAAAGCCGTGCGGGCGATCAAGCAAGCACCGGCCGACATCGTGGCCTCGGACTGTCCGTTGGCGGGAGTACAGCTGGACCAGGCCGGGGCCGCCGCGCATGCGGGAGGGAAAGGGACGCTTCATCCCATTCAAGTCGTTCGTGATGCCTATGGTCTGCCTCGATGAAACCGCTCACGTCCGCCGATCTCACTTCAATCGAGGACTACGAGCGGGAGCGAGAGGCCTTTCGCGCCCGGATCATCAAGCTGAAAGCACGCAGGAGGGTTTCGGTGGGTCCCTTGATCACCCTCGTCTTTGAGAACCGGGAGACCCTGCGATTCCAGGTTCAGGAGATGATCCGGGTGGAGCGCATCGTCGAGCCCGCCAAGGTGCAGGACGAGTTGAACGTCTATAACGCACTCCTGCCCTTGAAGGACGAACTCAGCGCCACGCTCTTGATCGAGATCACTGAAGAGGCGAAGATGAAAGAGTCCTTGGATCGCTTTTGGGGTCTGGATCGGGGCCGGACGGTCGCCATTCAGGCGGCGGGCGAAGAGGCGGTTGCCGTATTCGAACGCGGGCAGAGTCACGAGACGAAAATCAGCGCCGTCCATTTTGTGCGGTTTCGGCCGACCATCCGGATGAGGGATGCCTTCGCCGACCTCCGGCAGCCGGTGTACTTGGTCGTGGAGCACAGGGATTATCGTGCGAGGGTTCCCGTTCCGGGCAGCATGAGGGACGAATGGCTCTCTGATTTGCAGGAAAATGCCGACTCCGGAGTGCCGGCCGATGAATGAACAGCCGGGCGTGGTCTCTTAACTGTACGAGTGAAAACCGCAGGCTGAAGAATTATGCCGCCTGTCTTGTTGACCAAGCGCATTGAATTTGCTGCAGCACATCGGTATGTCCGCCCTGAATGGGACGAAGCCACGAACAGGGCGGTCTTCGGTCCCTGCTACAACGCTCCTGCGCACGGGCATAACTACCTCCTCGAAGTCACCGTGTCTGGAGAAGTCGACCCGCACACCGGCATGGTGATCAATCTGTTCGACTTGAAGCGTGTGCTGCTCGGCGTGCTCGAGGAATTCGACCACATGAACCTCAACCTCGACATGCCTTACTTTCGAGACCGCATCCCCACCTCGGAAAACCTGACCCGGGTGCTTTGGAGCAAGCTCGAATCCCAGGAAGCCATCGGAAGGCTCCAGGCGATCAGGCTGTACGAGGATGAAGATTTGCATGCCGACCTGGCGGCCGGCTGGGATCGGGATGTGGCGAGCATCACCAGGCGCTATTCATTGACCACCGGCCGGGCGAGCGACCAGGGGCGGCCCTGGGATTGTTTGGTGACCGTCCACGGACCAATCGATCCGGTCACCGGCATGGTCACCGACATCGGGGCGCTCAATCGGCTGATGCAAGACCGTGTGATCACATCGCTTAGCCAACTCCCTGTTCGCGAGGTGTTCGGCACCGACACCGTCACCGGGCAGGACCTTGCCGAGTGGATCTGGCAGTCACTCGCTGGGCGGCTCGCTTCGGGAACGCTCACCAACGTCCGTCTCGTACAATCGCGCGATCTGTTCTTCGACTATGCCGGCTGATGGAGAGGGCAGATCATCGCGGGCTCATGTTTCGCGGCCATTGGAACGTAACTTAGCGGCAGGGGGTCGGGTCCTGGAGCAGTTCGTGAACTTGTTCGATGAGCGTGTTCGGGAGGAAAGGTTTCTGCAAAAAGGGTCGATCTTCGTTCACGCCGTTCGCCAGCAATGTCTCGCCGGCGTAGCCGGACATGAAAAGCATACGCGCTTCCGGCCGCATGGCCTTTACCCCGTCGATGAACGCGGTACATTTCATGCGCGGCATGATCACGTCCATGATCACCAAATCGCATGGGCCCTTCAGCAGTTGCAGCCTCTGCAACGCTTCAATCCCGTCTCCGGCTGAGATCACCTGATAGCCCTGGTCCTGCAGGATCGTCGCCACGAGTTTTCGGATGCTTTCCTCGTCCTCGACGACCAGGATCGTTTCCCTGGCGGCCGTGGTCACCGCCTCTTTCTTGACCGGTGAGGCCTCGACGGCCGGTTGGCCGACCCGCGGCAAATACACGGTGAACCGGGAGCCTCGTCCCACCTCGCTTGACACCTCGATATATCCCCGGCTCTGTTTGACGATGCCGTACACCGTGGCAAGGCCCAGTCCGGTCCCCTTGTCCGGACTCTTCGTTGTAAAAAACGGCTCGAAGATGTGTGACAAGGTGTCCGGACTCATCCCGCAGCCGGCGTCCTGTACGGTGATTCGCACGTGAGGACCCACGGCTGCTCCAGGATGACGCCGCACGAACTCTTCATCCAACTCGGCGTTGTCGGTCTCGATGTTCAAGATTCCGCCGTCCGGCATCGCATCGCGCGCGTTCAAGACCAGGTTCATAATCACTTGTTCGAGCTGAGTGGGATCGACGAGGGCATGCCCTGTGCGGGGATGCAAGACCAGGATGATTTGTATCTGCTCCCCGATCAATTGACGCAGGATGTCCTCCATCTCGCGGACCGTTTGGTTGATCGGCAGCTCTTTCGGTTCGAAGACCTGGCGCCGGCTGAAGGTCAGGAGCTTCTTGGTCAAGGCCGCGGCTCGTAGTCCCGCCTGGCTGATGCGTTCGAGCTCCTGTCGGGCGGGATGCGACCCCAACTGCTGGAGAAGCCGATGGGCATGCCCGATCACGACCATCATCAGATTGTTAAAATCGTGAGCGATGCCTCCAGCCAATCGCCCTACGGCTTCCATTTTTTGAGACTGCCTAAGCGCCTGTTCCGTTCGCTTATGCTCCGTGACATCGATGATCGTTTCGATCACGTGGGTTTGTCCGGTGCTCGTGGAGGCTTTGGACCAGTGGACAAGGAGGTGCTTGTCCCCGGGAAGCGGCACTTCCTGGGAGACGACCGTGCCGGACGCGAGGGCTTCCGGCATGCGGCAAAACGTGCAGGGCGTCGGGCAGCCGGCGATTTTGTCGTAGCAGGAGTACCCCGCGATGTCGCCGAATTGCCGCAGGCCCGTTTCGTTCTGAAACTGGATTTTGTGGGAGAGGGGATCGATGACCGAGACGATGACGGGCTGGGAATTCAGCAGCGTTTGCGCGTCATAGCGAGGGAAATCGGGGCGCGACATAGTAATTCGACATTACTACAGAGCGAACAAGAGTCAAGAAACACGGCAGTTTTCGATGTGACACCGCTCGGCCTTCGATTCTCAGGTCGCCTGGGAGATTGATAGCGCGGGTAGTGGCTTGAGCGCAGTTTCTGATGGACAGGTGTTGGAAGGATACCGAGGGTTGGGGCTCCTACTTCACGAGATGATCGGAGATCAGCGCGGCCAACTCGTCCGGTGCGACGACCCCTTCCCGGGTCAGGATCAAACGTCCATGCGAGAAGAAATGGGTCGTCGGATACGTCTCAAACGCATGCATCTTCTTAATCTCTCGGCATCGACCCGGTACGTGCATCTTTGCCTTGCCGACTTTCACCGAGGGAAACTTGGCAGCGGCCTCTTCGAGAATAGGGTCGTAGGTCTTGCAAGGCTCGCACGTCGCGAGCCCATAGGCGATGACTGCTCCCGGGCTCTCGGTGAATTCCCGGTAGTTGGCATCATTGACGTCTTCGACCGTGCCGGACATAGACAACATGGATTGGCCGAGGACTGAGCCGTTCGAGCCGGTCCCAGTCCTCAGTCACGGTGGGGTCAATTCAGGTTGGATAATGCGGCAAGAATGTCCTTATCGTCACGAGCGGTCTTGATCTCCTGCACTTTGACGTACGCGACCTTCCCGTTCTTGTCGACGATCACGGTGGCGCGCTTGCCGCAGTTCAGCGGCTCGAAATAGAGCCCGTATTTCTTCACGACTTCTCGGTTGTAATCCGACAGCAGCCGGTGCTTGAGGTCCAAGGAATCCGCCCAGGCCTTGTGGGAGAAGAAACTGTCGCAGCTGATGCCGAACAACTCGGCGTTTGCCGACTGGAATTTGGGAAAGTCGTCGGTGAGACACTTGTTCTCGCCCTGACACACCGGGCTCCAGTCCAACGGATAGAAGGCGAGGACGACGTTCTTTTTTCCTCGGTACTCGCTCAGCTTTACATCCTTCTGATCTTGATCTTTCAATGTGAAATCCGGAGCCATATCGCCGACTTTGATTTCAGGGGCCACGTCACTCATGAAACTCCTCCTCTGCGAATGGTGAGATCCCTCGCGTCTCGTTTCGGCCAGACAGATTTACGCTGGCCGGTCAACGAACGGGACCTCCAGTGTTTGCCGCTTAGCCTTTCCCTAGAGGACTTTTGGCAAGGTCCTCTTCGACCTGCGAGGTTGTACCGTGGCCCTGAAAACCTTGTCAACGGGCCGAAAGGCCTATGCCGATTCACCGATTGTTACATTGAATGAACCGGTGAACTCGCGGCGGACAGTCTGTCCTCAACCGATGGGATGCCGGGACAGGTTGTCCTTATTTCATTAGGGAGAACCGCTCAACTCCCTGGAAACCTTCGTCTTTCCTCATCAGGAGGTTAGGTCTGATTCTTGAGTGGGGCCTCGCCCGCCGTCGGTGGTCCTCTGAGCCCAGTGGAGCGATCAACAGATGCACGAACCCGGTCCTCTTCGTCCTCTCCGTGGTTCGCGGTTCGCGCGGCATCGAGGTGGACACGGGACCCGGTTCGTGGCATTCGGCCTGTTGGCCCTCCTGCTCACCATGGCGATCGCCACGGCTGGGGCCGAAGAAGTCGAGTTTCGGGAATATGACTTCGGCCTCTCCAAAGGCCTTCTGTTGTACAGCAATCAGCGGTACGCAGAAGCGGAGCGGTACCTGAGCGAAGCCTATCGAGTCAAGCCAGGCGACACGGTCGCCGGGTACTATTTAGGCCAATCTCTCCTCAGATTGCGGCGCTATGCCGACGCCGAGGCTCGCTATCGGGAGATTCTCCTGCAGCATCCCACCGATGCGCGCGCGCGGATGGGCCTCGGGATGGCCCTCTACCACCAGGAGCGCCATGCCGAAGCCTTGGCCAATTTGTCCATCGCCGAGCAAACGATCAAAGATGACCCGCTCCTCTACTATTACGCAGGGCTCGCCGCGGCGCGCCGGCAGTCCTACGAGCAGGCCACCGAAAAATTCCTCCGCGCCGGCTCGCTCGATCCCGAACTCGCCAAGGATGCTCGCTACCAGCGCGGGGCGGCGCTCGCTTCCCAAGGAAAGGCCGAGCAGGCGGCCGCGGAGTTTCGTGCCGCGGTCGAGACGCCTGCGGCCGCTGAGGCCGAACCGACGAAGCCGTCGCTATGGTTCGGGGGAGCGTCGCCCTCGAAGCGATGGAACGCGAACTTCGCAGTCAGCGCGCAATACGACAGCAACGTCGTCCTGCTGCCGAGCGGCGTTTCCTCCCCTGGCGCCGGCATCTCGCACAAGAGCGATTTCGTCAGCGTCCTGACAGGAAACGGGGAGTACCGGTTCTTTCAGAACGACACGTGGACCGCAGGGGCGGGATACGGGTTCTATCAAAACCTGCACGCCCGGCTCAGCGAGTTCAACGTTCAGGACCATACGCCGACGCTCTACGTCCAGCGTCGCTTCGGGCTCGCGCAACTGCGATTCCAATACATCCTCGACTACGTGACCGTCGGCGGTGATCCGTACTTGCTGTCCAATGCCCTGCAGCCGACCCTGACCTATCCCGAGAGCGACCGGACCTTCACGCAAGTCTTTGCACGCTATCAATACAAAGATTTCAAGTCGTTCCGTGATGACCAGTTCGCCGTCCCGATCAATCAAACGCGTGACGGGGTGAATTGGATGTTCGGGGGGCTGCAATACATCATGTTTCCCGATAACCGGGGACATGTGCGAGTCGGCTACACCTTCGATGCCGACCGTACCGGGGGCGGCGATGTGACCCAGGCGACTCCCGGCCGACCGACGAATGCAGACTGGTCGTACACCGGCCACCGATTGTCCACCGGCATCGCCTATCAACCGATGACGGCCACGACGGTGCAACTGGCCTTCGACTACTACAGGCAAAATTACAGCAACGCGAATTCGTTCTCGTTCACCGGCACAACGGTGCGTCATGACAACGTGTATCTGTTCACGTTGACCGGCGTGCGTGAGCTGCGCTCATGGCTGTGGCTGGCGTTTCAGTGGTCCTATACCAGGGATCAATCGAACATTGCCGCGTTTGACTACACCAGGAACATCATTTCGCTCACGCTTGGCGGCGCCTTTTAAGGAGGAGACATGAGGCCTCGAACTATCGGGCTGCTGTGCATTTCGATGTTGTCGCTGTGCCCCCTGGGGGCGTGGGCCGAGGATCCCGACACCGTCGGGGTCGTGCTCGCGGTGCAAGGGACTGCGGTGATGCAGCCCGCGACGATGTCCTCTCCGGTCAAAGTACGGCCTTTCGATGAAGTGGGTCCGCTCTCGATCCTCGAAACGCAACCCGGCTCACGATGCAAGGTGTTGTATCAGGACGACAGCATGGTGACTCTCGGGGAAGACAGCCGTCTGGAAATCACGGAACAACGCTTTGAGCCGGGCGGGGACCGGGCGTTCGTGGCCCATCTGGCCCGCGGAGCGGTGCGCGCGCTGGTCGCCCGCCATTTCGAGGGAGACAACTCGACCTTTGAGGTGCACGCGAGCACCTCCGTGGCCACTGCGCGAGGCACCTATTTGGTGTTGTGGCTCGGAGGACCATCGGCGGCCGGCGGCACTCGCAAGGGGAATCGGCGTGGGACAGAGAATGATCTCGAAGGCGTGAGCGGCGTGGCGAATATCGGCCGGGACGGCAACGTGGCCTTTACATCCGGTGGAGCCACCGTACTCGTCCTGCCCGGCCAATTTTCTCTTGCCTACCCTGGCGCGGCCCCTACCATGCCGGCTCCGCTCGCGAGTGCGGGCGGCCAAATTGCTGCCGCAATTGCGGGGACCGAGCTGAAGGACAGCCCCAGACAGGAGAGCCCGAAAGAGGCGCTCGCGGCGGCCGGTATTGGAGCAGCCGGGGTGACGGCGCCGTTGGCCGGCCCTGCCGTTGCGAGGGCCGGCTCATTGGGCGGGCTCACGCCATCGACGAGCTATATGCTGCCCGATTGGCCGTTCCCTATCACGCCAGCGACGCCACCCGCGGTGGTGTCCGGAGCCGCTCCCGGGTCGGTGAACCCTGCGGCTCCAGGCAACAGCACGATCAATTTAAATATTCGGCTACCGTGATGGAGCACGGGACATGGCACAGCCGACAACGGGTGTCGCGATGGCGAAGAAGTCTGAGCAGGCAGGGCTGGCATGGCGGGGAGCAGCCCTGAGTCTGATGCTCCTTGCTTCGACGGTGAGCTGCGCAGCGGAGGAGAATCAGAACCACCAAATGGTGCCGGTGAATCTCTCGCTGATCATCGACAATCAACAGGCGAGCAGGGCCGTCACGTCCCGCATTGCGCGGTTCTTCACCAGCTGGCTCTCGGTTCAGCCTGCGTCGGCGCAATCGGTGTCGGACATCGCGACGATTCAGGTCCAGGTCTCCGCGCCGGATATGGCCGTGCCTGCGACGGCCAGCGTGCCGGTCAGCAATCCGACGAGCGGGGAAATCATTCCCGTTCAGCTCACCGCGCCCGCCGGACCCGGTCGGCTCATCCTTGTGGCCGCGCTCGATGGGACAGGCAACAAGATTTTCGGGGGGCGTACGGTCGCCGACCTGTCGCCCGGCGTTCCAGCCAACATAGAAATTCGGCTCACGCCGAGCTTTACGGTGACCGTCGTGAAACAGGGTTCCGGACAGGGCACCGTCACGTCTTCACCAGCAGGAATTGCGTGCGGAGCATCCTGTTCCGCGCCGTTCGATTCGGGGATAACCGTGTCTTTAGTGGCTTCCGCAGCAGCCGGTTCGGTATTCGCCGGCTGGAGCGGCGGGACCTGTTCCGGCACCGATGGATGTACGGTCACGGGGACCGCGATGGTCATCGCGACGTTTACGGCGGCGCCCAATACGTCGCAGTTGACGGTCGTGAAAGCGGGCGGCGGCTCCGGCACGGTTACGAGCAGTCCGAACGGCATCAGCTGCGGAAGCGCCTGCACGGCGAATTTCTCTACAGGGTCCACCGTGGTCCTAACCGCCACGGCGTCAGGCGGTTCCACATTCGTGGGTTGGAGCGGAGGGCTCTGTACCGGCACCGGCCCCTGCACGGTTGCAATGGACGGCGATCGAACCGTGACCGCCACATTCAACCCTCCGGCGAACGGCGCCACGTTGACCGTGACAAAGATGGGCGCGGGGACCGGTTCGGTGAGCAGCGTCCCGGCGGGAATCGACAATTGCACGGCGACCTGCAACGCGAGCTTCCCGGCCGGTACGACGGTCACGCTCACCGCGACTCCGAGCGGCGGATCGACCTTCGCCGGTTGGAGCGGCGCCTGCGGAGGCACAGGCCCCTGCGTGGTCATGATGACCGGCAATCAATCCGTCACCGCGACGTTTAACCCACCGGCGAGCACCGCCACGTTGACGGTGGTCAAGGCCGGAACAGGGACCGGAACGGTGACGAGTACGCCGGCCGGCATCAACTGCGGCTCGACGTGCAGCGCCCAGTTCTCAAGCGGGAGTGTAGTCACACTGACCGCCACTGCCGGTGCCGGCTCGAGATTCACCGGGTGGAGCGGGGGAGGATGCAGCGGTACCGGTTCGTGCTCGGTGGTCATGAATGGCAATCAAACCGTCACTGCGACGTTCGCCCCTGGTTCGAGTACCGCGAGACTGATTGTCACAAAAAGCGGCAGCGGAAACGGCACGGTCAGGAGCATGCCGGGAGGCATCAACTGCGGCAATACCTGTACGGCGGATTTCCCCGTTGGAACGAGCGTGACGCTCACCGCCGATCCAACCGGCAACTCAACGTTTGTGGCCTGGCATGCGGCATGTACGGGAAGCGGTGCCTGCGTCGTTCTCTTGAACAGTAATCAAGAGGTGACGGTGGAGTTCGGGACTCGCGGACGATAAGTGTTCAGGAGATCAGTACTTCGCGGAGCACGATCTGGGCCGCGGAGGGAGCTGCGGTTCTGTGCCGCACGATTCGCGCGAGGCGACCCGACACGGGGAACGTGGACCCCACCTTCGGATTTTCACCGCGTCGGATCAACTCGTCGGCGAGGTCGGTCAGTTGCTCCCTCGCCTCGGCGGTCGGCAAGCCTGCCGGCTGAAACCATTCCACTTCGTCCAATCCGAATTTTTTCAAGCCGAGGCTGTAGAGCCACTGGCGTCCGTCATCCGCTTCGGCCTCCATCACGGTCACATGATCACGGGCCGAGAAAGACCCAAGAGGACGGTCGCGCCAGTCGGATGGATTGAGGTACGTGTCTGTGGTCAAATCATAGGCCGTGCCCTGGCTCAGCAGGGTCAGCCCACGGGCGAGACGCGCCGCGAAAAGGACCGCGTCCGGCATGTCGCGCGGCGAAACCACGGAGGGCGCCACCGCACCCATCGATTCATGCTCCCAGGCCAATTGTTCCTTCAATCCGGCGGAGTGACTGGAAGGGAGTGGAAGGACCACATGAGCGCTCCAGGGACCGTGGCGGAGCGTCCAGGATTCGCTCGCGGCTTCGTCGACGCCGACGGCAAGAGGGCCGCCGTATTCAAGGTCGTACCAGGTCTTCAGTTCGGCGGACTGCGGTGGGGTTCCGCGATACCCGATGAAATACAAGGGCGGTCGTTTGGCGGAGGGCTTCGGGGTTTTTTTCTTGATCCTCACGACCCATGTTCCCACGTGAAGGCCGCGTCGACGGCGTGGCTCGTATCGCGCACCATCGAACCAATCACTGCGATCAGCGTCCGACCGCCGTGCACGGTCATTTCCCCGACTTGCGCGCTTTGCGGCGATCTTCGGGATTCAGCAGCCGTTTCCTGATCCGGAGACTTTTCGGCGTGACCTCCACGAGCTCGTCGGGGCCGATGTACTCCAGCGCAAACTCCAGCGACATTTCTCGAGGGGGGGTGAGGATCAGGGCTTCGTCCGCCCCGGCGGCCCGCATGTTCGTCAGGTGCTTCTCTTTGCAGACGTTGACGTCCAAATCCTCGTCCCGGCTGTTTTGCCCGACGACCATGCCCCGATAGACCTCCACTCCTGGGCCGATGAACATCACCCCGCGCTCCTGAGTCATATAGAGGGCGTAGGCCGTGCTCGTGCCGTCCTCGAACGCGCAGAGTGAACCGTGCGGAGTCGCCAGCAAGTCTTGCTCCTGAGCCGCTTCGTAGGACTTGAAGACGTGATGCATAATCACCGTGCCCCGTGTTTTGGCCAGCAGCACGTTCTTCAAGCCCATGATTCCCCTGGTCGGAATATGGTATTCGAGATGCATTTCACTGGGGCCGGCGTCGGAATGCACCAATTTCATGTGGCGCATTTCACCGCGCCGCTTGCCGATCTCTTCAATGACGGCACCCTGGTAGGTTTCCGGGACCTGGATTGTCAATTCCTCGTACGGCTCCGTCACCTTGTCGCCGTCCCGATGGATAATGACTTCCGGCTGCGACACCTGCAGCTCGTATCCCTCGCGCCGCATCTGCTCGATCAGCACTGCGAGATGAAGCTCTCCTCTGCCTGCGACGAGAAACCGGTCGGGGCTGTCGGTTTCTTGAACGCGAAGCGAAACGTTCGTTTCCAGTTCTTTGAACAGACGCTCGCGCAGGTGCCGCGACGTCAGAAATTTTCCTTCGCGGCCGGCAAAGGGGCTATTGTTGACCGAAAAGGTCATCTGGACGGTCGGTTCGTCGATGGTCACGCGAGGCAGCGCCAGCGGATGCTCGGCGTCGGCGATGGTATCTCCGATGCTGACCTGCTCCAGGCCGGCGATCGCGATGATTTCGCCCGCGTCGGCCTGCTCCACGTCGGTTCGCTCGAGGCCTGAGTACACGGCGAGGTCGGACACCTTTCCGGGGATCTGCACTCCGTCCTTGCCCAGCACCAGGATGTTCTGACGACGCGCGATGGAACCTGACTGGATCTTTCCGATGCCCAGCTTCCCCTTGTACGAGTCATACGCCAGAGCGAGCACGAGGATTTGCAGCGGCGCTTTGGCGTTGATCGCGGGCGCCGGGATGTGTGCCAGCACCTGGTCAAGCAGCGGTGTGATCTCGGTGCCCGGTTTGTTCACGTCCAGCGTGGCGACGCCTTTGATCGCGGACGTATAGACGATTGGAAAATCGAGCTGCTCGTTAGTGGCGCCGAGATGCACGAACAAGTCGAACGTCCGGTTCACGACGTCATCGATCACGGCATCCGGCCGGTCGATCTTGTTGATGACGACGATCGCCTTGTGTCCCAGGGCCAAGGCTTTTCTCAGCACGAAAGTCGTCTGCGGCATCGGCCCTTCTTTCGCGTCGACGAGCAGCAGCACGCCGTCCACCATGCGCAGCGTCCGTTCGACCTCACCCCCGAAATCGGCGTGCCCCGGGGTGTCGACGATGTTGATCTTGACCCCGTTGTAAGTCACGCTGGCATTCTTGGCACGAATCGTGATGCCTCGCTCCCGCTCCTGGTCCATCGAATCCATGATCCGTTCACCCATGTCCTCAATTTTCCGATGGACCCGCGTCTGGCGCAGTAGAGCGTCGACCAGCGTGGTCTTGCCGTGGTCGACGTGCGCAATAATGGCGATATTTCGGATATCGCCGCGGCGGTCATGCGGTGCACGAATTGCTGTGATCATGCTGGCTTCGCCTCGTGTGACAGGGCACATGGACATGGCGCGTCCGATGCTTCGGCACTCGCACAACTCGCGAGACGGAATGACGAGAGCGTGGGGATCGGCGCGGACGAAAAAAAAGACGCCCTGTTGCCGGGCGTCGGGGCACAGTATACCGAAAGGGACGGGGAGGAACAAGCGGTGTGAGCGCGTTGGTTGCTTGTGTTTTAGGCATTCCCGGGGTATGGTGGTCCTCATCAATCCTCCCGGCGGGACAGCACGATTCCCATGACAACGATCGATCGTCCAGTGCAGCTTTCCGATATTCCGCGGGCGCCACGGGCCAGAGGCTGGCGTTGGTGGCAAATCACCCTGCTGACCCTCTTCGGGCTCGGTGTAGCGGGCACGGTCGCCGCCGGCGGGCTGCTCTGGCATTATGCACAGGGACTCCCGGATCTCAATCAACTGCAAAACTACCAGCCGAGCCTCGTGACGCAGGTCTACTCCGCGGACCGACAGCTCATCGGTCAGTTTTTCATCGAACGACGCATTCTCACGCCGTTGGCCGATATCCCGGAATCGCTGCGCCGCGCCGTCATCGCGGTCGAGGACGTAAGATTTTTCGAGCATCCGGGCCTCGACTACATCGGCATCCTCCGTGCAGCCTGGACGAACGTGCGCCGCGGGGGTCGGGTCGAAGGTGCGAGCACCATTACGCAGCAATTGGCCCGCTCCCTGTTTCTCTCATCGGAGCGTACGTTCGAGCGGAAGGTGCGCGAGTTGGTGTTGGCCTACAAGATGGAGTTGGTGTCCACGAAGGAACAGATTCTCGAAACGTACTTGAATCAGATTTACTTCGGTCAGGGCGCCTATGGGGTCGCGGCCGCGGCACAATCGTATTTCGGGAAGGACTTAAAGGCGTTGACCCTTGCGGAAGCCGCCTTTCTCGCCGGGCTGCCCAAGTCTCCCAACCATTTTTCGCCCTTCAAGAATTATGAACGCGCCAAAAAGCGGCAGGAACACGTGCTGTCCCGGATGGAGGAAGCGAAATTCATTACGGCAGCCGAGCGGGAACAGGCGGCGGCGGAGCCGTTGAGTTTCCGGCGTCCGGGGAGCGAGCAAATCGCGCCATACTTCGTGGAATATGTACGCCAACAGCTGATCGCGAAGTATGGCGAAGCGATGGTCTACAAGGGCGGGCTCAAGGTCATGACGACCCTGAACCTCGAAATGCAGCGGGCCGCCGAAGCGGCCTTCGCCGCCGGGCTTCGCGAGTTGGACAAGCGTCAGGGCTGGCGCGGGCCCCTGCGGACGGCGGATCTGTCCTCTATTCCTGCCGAGAACACCGTGGCATCCACCGACCAACCGCTCCGGGCCGGGGATTACCGTGAAGCCGTGGTGCTCAAAGCCGGGAAGGACTTTTATTCCGTCCAAATAGGGACGACTCCGGCCAAGCTGCCGTTCGAGGACATGGCATGGGCCAAGAAGCGTCTGACCGGATCCGATACGACGAAGGATGCCGTTGTCACGAATAATCTGAAGCAGGTTCTAAAGCCGGGGGACGTGGTCGAGGTGATGGTCAAGAAAGTCGATCGGGATACGGTGATCGTGCAGTTGGAGCAAACCCCGGTCGTCGAAGGCGGCTTGGTCGCCCTCGATCCGGCCAAAGGCGCGATCCGAGCGATGGTCGGCGGCTACGATTTCAACCGCAGCGAGTACAACCGCGCGGTACAGGCGCATCGCCAGCCGGGCTCGGCATTCAAGCCGCTCATCTATGCCACCGCGATCAACCAGGGGATGAGCCCGGCTTCGGTGGTCCTTGACGCCCCTGTCGTGTACGAACAGGTGGAAGAGGATAAAACCTGGAAGCCGGAAAACTACGGGAAGAAATTCCACGGCATGGTCACGCTTCGCGACGCGTTGGCTCAATCGCATAACTTGGCCACGGTTCGGCTGCTGGACAAGGTGGGGATCAAGAATGTCATCGAGTTTTCGAGGCAGGTTGGGATCACCAGCCCCCTGGCGGCCGACCTTTCGCTCGGACTCGGATCTTCCTCCATTGGCCTGCTTGAATTGACCGCCGCGTACGGCGTGTTCTTGAATCAAGGCAGCCGGGCTGAACCCTATGCCGTGTTCTTCGTGAAAGATAACAACGAGAAAGTGTTGGAGCTCGCGGAACCCGAAGCGCGCGAAGTGATTTCCAAAGAGACCGCCTACGTCATCACGAACATGATGGAAGACGTCGTCCAGAAAGGGACGGGACAGGCCGCCAAGGCGCTTGGGCGACCTATCGCCGGAAAAACCGGGACGACCAACGACTTCATCAATGCCTGGTTCATCGGCGGGACCCCCAATCTTGTGACGGGCGTATTCGTGGGCTTTGACGACCGGCGGTCGTTGGGCGAAACAGAGTCGGGCGCGCATGCTGCGCTTCCGATCTGGATCGCATTTATGAAAGAGGCCTTGAAGCAGGTTCCGGCGGTGCCTTTTGTCATTCCAGAGGGCATTACGTTCGTCAAAGTGGATCCCTCGACGGGCCTGCTGAACGGAGAGCTGGAAGACCAACCCGGCACGGTGGAGATCTTCACCAAGGGCAGCGAGCCCACGCAGTCGGCTCAGCGCAGGCTGGACCCGACTGATTTCTACAAGCTGGATCAGCTTTCCGAAGGGGGGCAGTAGGCGGGGTGAATCCCGAGCCTCGTCAACCTTTGGAGTCCTGATACTCCTCGTGCCAGGCCATCTGGATCGTCTCCAGGATCTTTTCGTTGGATTTTTTCGGGTCGTCCTTGAATTCCGGCAAGGCGACGATCCAGGCGTGCAGATCGGTAAATCGGACGGTCAGCGGGTCGGTTTCCGGATGTTCTTCCACCAGCCGGATTGCGATATCTTCGGCGTCTTGCCACTTCAGATCCATGATAGCTCCCGGGCTGCACGTTGTCCTTCGCTGCCTACGTGACTTCCGACACCTTCTTGCCCTCGAGCCTGCGTTTCAGCGACTCGTTCATCAACGATGCCGTCAGATGCTGCGCGGACCGCTCGAGTTCG
>DASTSI010000045.1:0-30159 GCA_035760745.1 Nitrospira sp.
AACATGCAGAACTTCGAGTTACTGAAAGAAGTCGGCGCCTACGACAAACCCGTCCTGTTGAAGCGCGGGCTGTCGGCCACCATCAAGGAGTTTCTTCTTTCGGCCGAATATATCATGTCTCGCGGCAACCGCAACGTCATGCTGTGCGAGCGCGGCATCCGAACCTTCGAAACGCAGTATCGCAACACCCTGGATCTTGCCGCTATTCCAACCCTGAAAGAATTGTCGCATCTGCCGGTGATCGTCGATCCCAGCCACGCGACAGGCAAATGGAACCTCGTCGCTCCCATGTCAAAGGCGGCGGTCGCCGCTGGGGCGGACGGAATTCTGATCGAGGTCCATTCGAACCCCGAATGCGCCTTGTGCGACGGGGAAGAATCGATCAAGCCGACCAAATTCAAGGAACTCATGCAGGACATGCGGAAGATCGCCGTGGCGGTGGGAAGAGAAGTGTAATGCCGTCCGATTCGCACTACACGCCATTCACCTGCCGGGAGCTCTGTTGAGCCATGGCCATTCATTTTCCTCACGTCGCCATCATCGGAGTGGGGCTGATCGGAGGATCGCTCGGCATGATCCTACGGAGGAAAGGCTTGGCCGCTCGTGTAGTCGGCATCGGACGGCGAATCGAGAACTTGAAAACCGCGGTGGAGCTGGGTGCGATCGATTCCTACGTGTCAGACCCCAAGGACGGCGTCCGTGAGGCCGACTTGATCGTGCTCGCCACCCCGGTGGACACGTACGACCGGCATCTCCGAGATTGGGCAGGGGTTTTGAAGCGGGGAGCCATCGTCACCGATGTCGGAAGCGTCAAGGGACGGCTCGTCGAGCAAGCGGAAGCAGCCCTGCCGGCCGGCGTCTGGTTCGTCGGCGCGCATCCGATCGCGGGCAAGGAGAAAACCGGCGTGGCGGCGGGATCCGATCAGCTCTTCATGGGAGCCCGCTGTATTCTCACCCCGACGGCGAAGACCGACCGCCAGGCGCTCGAGCAGATTCGGATCATGTGGCAGGAAGCAGGATGCATCGTTCTCGATATGGAGCCCCATTTGCATGACCAGATACTGGGCGCCGTGAGCCATTTGCCTCATGTCGCGGCGTTCGCGCTCATCAACGCGCTGCTCGACATCAAGCGCGAGGTTCCGCCGCTCGATCTCGCAGGGCATTCAGGCGGCGGGCTCCGCGACACGACGAGGATCGCCGCAAGCTCGCCCGAGATGTGGCGTGATATTTTTCTTTGGAACCGCGACAACGTGCTGCATTTCATCGAGAGCTACGAACAGTCACTCGCCCGGTTGAAACAGCTCATCGAGGCGCGCGATGCGGCGGGACTCGAGAAGGAATTGGAACGGGCGAAACAGGAGCGGGAGCGGATGCCGTCCCGTTCCGCCGGATCGGCCTAGTCTTATGGCGTCACTCACGATTACACCGGGCCAATCGTTGCGTGGAATGCTCGCCGTCCCGGGCGATAAGTCGATCACGCATCGCGTCATGATCATGACGGCACTCGCGGACGGAATCGGCCGGATTCAAAATTATTGCGGGGGAGAGGACTGCCTCAACACCATGCGTGCTCTCCGCTCGCTTGGCATTACGATCGAGGAAACGATTGAAGAGCTGCGCATCCACGGAAAAGGTCTCTGGGGGCTTACGGAACCGGCCGGCATCATCGACTGCGGAAATTCCGGCACAGGCATGCGCCTGCTCACCGGGCTCCTCGCGGGACAAGATTTTTTCACCGTGCTGACGGGCGATGCATCGATTCGCCGGCGTCCGATGGGAAGAGTCGTGAAGCCTTTGCGGGAAATGGGCGCGATCATCGCGGGGCGCAAAGGGGGAGAGTTGGCTCCACTGGCCGTCACCGGTTCGGGATTGCGGGCGATTGACTACACGTCACCCGTTTCGAGCGCCCAGGTGAAGTCGGCTCTCCTGTTGGCCGCCCTGTTCGCCAAGGGAACGACGACGATCACTGAGCCGCTTCTCTCGCGAGACCACACCGAACGACTCTTTGAATTCTACGGGCTCCCGCTGGAGCGCGAAGGCAGGACACTGAGGATCGAAGGACGACCGGGGACCGGCTGGTCGGCCGTGCCGTTGGTCACCGTACCCGGAGATTTATCGGCTGCCGCATTTTTCATCGTAGCCGCGACCATTGTCCCCGGCTCGGATGTCACGATTCGCGGGGTCGGGGTGAACCCGACGAGGACCGGGATCCTGGACGTCTTGATCCGAATGGGCGCCGATATCGAGCTCCTGAACCGGCGCGACGAGGCCGGCGAACCGGTGGCGGACATCCGGGTAAAATCGGCTTCGCTGCGCGGGGTCACGATTGGTGCCGATCTCATCCCGCGAACGATCGATGAGTTTCCGATTCTTTGTGTGGCGGCAGCCGTGGCCGACGGAGAGACCATGATCTCGGGAGCGGAAGAGCTGCGCGTGAAGGAGAGTGACCGCATCGCGACCATGGCCGCGGAGCTGCGGGCGATGGGAGCCCGGATCACGGAACGCCCCGACGGCATGACGATTCACGGCAGCGGCGGTAGGGGAGAAAACGGCCGATTGACGGCGGCTCGCGTACACAGTCATGGCGACCATCGGGTTGCGATGTCCGTCGCGATCGCGGCCTTGACGGCCGCGAAGCCAACGGAGATCGAGGACGTCGAGTGCATCGACACCTCTTTCCCGCATTTCGGTTCCAGTGTCAGTCGCCTCTTGGTCTAGAGCCTGGAAGGAGCAGTTCTCCGATGATCGTAGCGATCGACGGGCCGGCCGGAGTGGGAAAGAGCACCGTAGCCCGACTCTTGGCTTCCCGCCTCAACTATCTCTACTTGGACACGGGTGCCCTGTATCGCGCCGTCGCCTGGGCGGCCCTCGACCACGGTCTCGACCCCGAGAATCGCGATGCGGTCGCAGCACTGTTGCCGAAGCTCAAGATCCAGATGGAGTTTATGAACAACGCGCCGACCGTTCGGGTGAATGGCAGGGACATTACCGGAGAGCTCAGGACCCCGGTCGTGTCGACGGCGGCATCAATCGTTTCCGCGATTCCCGCCGTGCGGGCGTGGCTGCTGCCCGTCCAACGCCAGATCGGGGAAAAGGGATCGATCGTCGCGGAGGGACGTGACGTTGGAACCAAAGTCTTTCCCGGCGCGAAGGTAAAATTTTTTCTGGAGGCGGATGCCAAGGTGCGGGCGGAGCGGCGCCATCGAGAACTGGTCGCCGCGGGTCATGCAGGGGCGATCGAGCAGACGCAGAGCGAAATCGCAGGCCGTGATAGTCGCGACCGGTCGCGCGCGGTGGCGCCGCTCGTACCGGCAGAGGACGCGCAGCACATCGACACGTCGAATCTCTCTGCCGCGGAAGTCGTCGACCGGATGATGGCCGTGATCGCCGCCCGATTGTGAGCTCGGTCGCGTACTGGCTGCTGTGGGCGCTGACGAGGATCGTGGCATGGTTGTGTTTCCGCTATCGTGTCGTCGGAACCATCCCCCGAACGGGTGGACTGCTCGTCGCGGCGAACCATGCGAGCTATCTCGACATCCCGTTGCTGGGGTGCGGAATGCCGAGGCGGGTCTGGTATCTGGGACGGAGCGATCTGTTCAAGATCCCCGGGACCAAGCCGATTCTTCGTTGGCTGGGCTGGATTCCCTTGAAGCTTGGCCGCTTGGACCGAACGGCGTTCCACCAAGCAGTTCGGTTGATCAACGAGGGGAACGTGGTCGTGATTTTTCCCGAGGGTGGACGGACGCCGACAGGCCAGTTGCGGGAGGCGAAGCCCGGGCTGGGGATCATCGTCGCGCAAACGGGGTGTCCGGTCGTCCCGGCGTTTTTGGACGGCACCTTTCAGGTGTTGCCCAGCGGCGCGACGTGGCCGAAACTCCATCCGGTGACCGTGCGGTTCGGAGAGCCGTTGTCCTTTCCGCAGCCGGAAGACCGGCGGGGGACCAAAGAATTTTACCAGTATGTCAGTCGAACAGTGATGGAGCGGATTGCCGCGTTGGGGGCCGTCGAGAGCCCGCGTCATTGTTCATCAGCCGGAGCACGCAGCGCTGAGTGAGTTCCGGCGTCGTTCATATCAGCACCCGACAGTCGTCGGAAGAGTAGGACAGTCACATGAGCACGGCTTCGAAGTCGAGCGAGCAGCAAATGGACCGCGCCGCCCTCGCGGCACTTTACGAAGAAACGTTCAAGAACCTCGAGGAAGGGACCATCACCGAGGGCCGGGTGGTCGCGCTGACCAAAGACAAGGTCGTGGTGGACATCGGCTATAAATCCGAGGGGCTCATCCCGAGCGACCACTTCAGTCCCGAGGAACTGCAGCATGTCAAAATCGGCGATCGCCTTCAGGTCTACATCGAGGAATGCGAGGACGCCGAGGGCAATCTGATTCTTTCCAAAGAAAAAGCCGACAAGATGAAGATTTGGGAAGAATTGGAAAAACTCTACAAAGAAGAAAAGAGCATCGACGGCAAAATCGTCTCCCGCATCAAAGGCGGCATGATGGTGGATATCGGCGTCAAAGCCTTTCTGCCGGGTTCGCAAATCGATCTTCATCCGGTCCGCGATCTCGACGGCCTCGTCGGCAAAACGTTCCCGATGAAGATCATCAAGATCAATCATCGCCGCGGGAACGTCGTGGTGTCGCGGCGCGTGCTCCTCGAAGAAACGAGGGACAAGAAGCGGCAAACGACCCTCGCGACGCTGAAAGAAGGTCAACTCATCCAAGGATTGGTCAAGAACATCACCGACTATGGAGCCTTCATCGACCTGGGTGGCATCGACGGCCTCCTGCACATCACGGATATGTCCTGGGGACGGGTTGGACATCCGTCTGAAATGTTCAGTGTCGGCGATCGCGTCGAAGTCACCGTGTTGAAATACGATCAGCAGACGGGCCGCATCTCGCTGGGTCTCAAACAGAAGTCCGCGGATCCCTGGACGAACGTCGCCGGGAAGTATCCAATCGGCACCCGCGTGCGGGGGAAAGTCGTGAGCCTCACCGACTACGGCGCCTTCGTGGAGCTCGAACCAGGAGTGGAGGGGCTGGTTCATGTCTCGGAAATGTCCTGGACGCATGAAGTGCGTCATCCATCCCGAGTCGTGGCCATCGGAGATCAGGTGGAAGCCGCGGTCCTGAACGTCGATCCGGCCAGCCGTAAGATCTCTCTCGGGATGAAGCAAACGGCCCCGAATCCTTGGGACATGGTGGAAAGCAAGTATCCCGTCGGCACCCGTATCGAGGGCAAGGTGAAGAGCCTGACCGATTTTGGAGCGTTTGTCGGCTTGGACGAGGGGATCGACGGCCTGATCCATATCTCGGACATGTCCTGGACCAAACACATCAAGCACCCGTCCGAACTCTTTAAAAAAGGGCAAAAGGTCGAAGCGGTCGTGCTCCGGATCGACAAAGAGAAGGAACGGCTGTCCCTCGGCTACAAGCAATTGACCCGCGATCCCTGGGACGACGAAATCCCGAGCCGTTATCGGGTCGGGGATGCAACGACGGGCAAAGTCAGCAAAGTGGCCGATTTCGGGATCTTCGTCGAGCTGGACGGCGGTCTTGAAGGACTCATCCACATTAGCGAAGCGGGCCTCGAGGCCAACGCCAAGCTGGAGGAGAAGTTCAAGCTCGGGGATGAGGTGACCGCCAAAATCATCAAGGTGGATCGGGAAGAGCGCAAGATTGCGCTCAGTCTCCGGGACCATCAACTCGATGCCGAGCGTCGTCACATGGACGAGTATCACGCCGCGCAGGGGGCGCCCGATCAGACGCTCGGCCGCGCGGCGAAACAGAGCCGTAAGCGCGGATCACCGGACGACGAACGGTAGCAGCCAGCGGCGCCGGGGCGGTCTCGCTCCAGGCGCCCGAGGCGATCGGCGATGGAAGACGAGACGGCAAAAAAGACCAAGTGGCCGCTGAAGCGGAAAATCTTCTGGGTGATTGTCGGCGGGCTTGGGCTGCTCTTTCTCCTCAACGTGCTGTTCCCCGACCTCGATCTGTCGACCGAGGACCGGATCGCATTGGTCCGCATTGAAGGTGTGATTCTCGATTCGCAGTCCACCGTCATGGAACTGAAGCGATTCGGCGAGAATCCGTCCATCAAAGCCATCGTGCTGAGGATCGATAGCCCGGGAGGAGGGGTGGTTCCGTCGCAGGAAATCTACGATGCGGTCCAGCGCGTCCGGAATAAGAACAGCAAGGCCGTCATCGCCTCCATGGGGACCGTGGCGGCATCCGGAGGTTACTACATTGCGGCGGCGACGGACCGCATCATCGCGAACCCCGGGACGCTGACCGGCAGCATCGGGGTCATCATGGAAACCGCCAACGTGGAGGGTCTGTTGAAAAAGATCGGCGTGGAAGGGATCGTCGTCAAGAGCGGGAAATTCAAGGATGTCGGTTCGCCGCTTCGCAAGATGAGCGAAGAGGAGCAGGCCTTACTGCAATCGGTGATGGACGACGTGCACAAGCAGTTCATCGATGCCGTGGCGGAAGGGCGGGCGATGGAGGTCTCGGCGGTCCAGGCGCTGGCCGATGGGCGGATCTTTACTGGCCGCCAGGCCAAGGACGCGAAGCTGGTGGACGAACTTGGCAATCTCGAAGACGCCATCCAACTCGCGGCCGATCTGGCAGGGATCGAAGGCGAGCCCAAAGTCGTCGAACCGCGTCGCCGTTTTTCGGTTCGTGAGTTGCTGGAGTCGCGGCTGCCGCCACTGTTCCCAAAGCTCGACTTCTATTCGGGGGTGAGCCTTAAATATCTCATGGCGTTCTAACCGCCGGCATATCGTGCCGGCATCTCTTGGCGAAAGGGGAAAAGATATGACCAAGGCCCAGATTATCGAGCGAGTCTCGGAGCAGGTTACGACGCTCACCAAACGGCAGGCCGAGATCGTGGTGAATACGATCTTCGACTGCGTCAGGGACTCCTTGAAGAACGGCGACAAGACCGAGATTCGCGGATTCGGCAGCTTTCGGTTGCGTTCCCGCCGGATGAAGGAGGGGCGAAACCCGAAAACCGGGGCGACGGTGGCGGTTCCCGCCAAGAAAGTTCCGTTTTTTAAGGCAGGAAAGGAGCTCAAGGAACTGCTCAACCAGTAACACGGGCGACACACCGCAAGAGGCTTGACCATGAGCGCGACAGATTCCAACGACCGCGTCCTCGCCGAAATTCGGTGGACCGAAGGGGCCTTGAAACGCATGGAACGGGCGCCGGTATTCCTCCGAGGAATGGTTCGGCGCCTGGCAGAGAAAAAAGCCCGGGAATTGGGGTTGATCGAGATCGACGAGACGACGCTCGATCAATTCAAAAGCCAGATGATGGGCGGAATGGGGGGAGCGTCGGGTCTGGCGCAAGCGGCGGAAGCCATGGCGCAAGGGCGTTTACCCTGGACGGCCGCCGCCAAGGAGCGTCTCAGCGGGGTTCCAGAATTCATGCGGAGCATGATTCAGCAGATCGCAGAGGAGGTTGCCAAGGAGGGCGGCCATTTGGAGGTGAATGTCGATCTCTTTGAAAAAGTCGAAGCGATGGGAGAGGTGCAGGAAGCGGCCGCTCCTTCCCTTCCTTGGACGGAAGACGCGCTGGCTCGCCTGGAACAGAAGCTAAAACAATCTCCACCAATCGCCGTGGAGTTCGTCAGAGACATGCTGAGACGCGATACCGAGGAACTGGCGAGAGAGCACGGCATCCTCCGGATCGACGACCAGGCGCTGACGACGCTGTGGGATGCTCCTCAGGAACGAGTGGCTTGGACGGATGAGGCCTGGAAACGCCTCCAAACGTCACCCGATTTTGTTCGGAGCGGCATTCGGAAGGCCGCGGAGCGGCGGGCGCGGAAGCTCGGGTTGAAGGAAATCGACTCAAGCCATCTCACGGAATTCCGCAATCAGGCAATGATGAAAGCGGTGAAGCGAATCCGTTCGTTCGGGTACAACGAGCTCACCTTTGACGCCTTCGATACGGCTCTGGAAAAGACGAAGCGCCTGAAAGGCAATGAGCAGGCGGAACTGCGGCTCAAGGAAATTCGAGGCCATTTTGCCGACCCCCAGAGCAAAAAGCCGGAAGGGGGAACGCTGGGAGCAGAATTGATGGACCGCTTCCGCCGCTACTTGAAAGGAGAGGGCACGCTCTAGCACGTCGCTGCCTGCCGGAAAAGACCCGGCAGGCGGGACGAGCGGCCTTAATTCGCCGCGACTTGTTTCGGCCAGAACTTATGGCGGATCTGCGGAAGGGGTTCGTTGTCGAAATTCGGAATATCGTAGAGGCATCGATCGATGATCGCGACCTCTTCTTCGGTCAATTCCAACGTCACCTTTTTCTTCCAAAACTGATCGAGCGTAAAGTAATCTCCCGATTGCGGTTTTTCAGCCAACAACGCCTTCATTTTTTCGAAGCCCGCCGTATCAACGCCGGGCACGCGGCCTTTATTGCGATCATGGCACCAGTGAAGCACTTCCGCGATGCCATACATGGTAATGTCGATTTTCACGGTGTTGCCCATTGCCTCCTCCTTCGAAAAGTCCGCTAGTCTAACCTACTTGACGGCATATTTTCAAAACCTCTCAGAACCGGCCCGCCAAGGCAAAAAGGGAGGCCTCGACCTCGCTGGTTCATTGCCTGGCTAAACGACAGATGAGTATACTGCATCACACGACTCACAGTGTCCTGAGCAATCAGGTGGTGCGCGAGAACTTGTGTGGCTAATGACTCACTTGGGGGGCCAAGAACCGAGGGTTGCCCGCGGCATGCGGATTGCGCTCGCCGTCTTCTTTCTTGCCTTCGTCCTCGGTTGTCCCAAAGAAAATCCCTATGTGCCACCCGACCCCTTCTACTACTTTGCCAGCTATAAGGTCGGCAAGAATCCCACGACCATCACGCCGTTCGACATCAACCAGGACGGCGTCACCGACTTGGTGACGACGAACATCGCGAGCAACACCCTCTCCATCTTGATCGGCAACGGTGATGGAACGTTCCACGACCAATTTCAATTGCACGTGTGCCAGGAACCGCGCGCTCTGGCGACAGCGGCCTTCAATGCAGATCCGTACCCGGATATCGTCCTCGCGTGCTCCGGCAGCGACCAAATTGCGATTCTCTTCGGTCGCGCTGACGGAAAATTCGACGAAGGGCCGCAATATCCGGTTCATCGGACACCGGTTTCGGTCGCCACCGACGACCTGAACGGTGATCAGATCGCCGATTTGGTCGTCGCGCTGCGGAACGACAAGGTGAAAATCTTCCTCGGCATCGGCAACGGAGAATTCCGGCACGGTTCCCAGTATGAATATGGCGATACGCCGACGTCCGTGGCCTTGTCGGATCTGAACGCCGACGGTGTGGTCGATCTGGTGGTCACCAACGGCGGGCCGATGTCGAATGCGGTTTCCGTCTGGATCGGGAACGGAGATGGAACGTTTCGAGCTCCGGTCGATTACCGTTCAGGAAGACGACCATTGGGCGTGAGCTTCGCTGATTTTAACAACGACCAGATTCGAGATCTCCTCGTCATCAACGGGGAACGGGACAGTTTTTCCACGTTCCTCGGTAACGGCAACGGCACGTTTCAAGCGGCGCACGATTCGGGAGCCGATGCGGGACCAAATTTCGGTTTGGCCAGGGATTTCAATGGAGACCAGCGCACCGATGTGGCAATCGTCAACCTGCAATCCAGCGATTTATCGATTCTCTTCGGACGAGGCGACGGGACGTTTGAATATCCACCGCGGAATTACCGGACTAAAGCGGGGCCGTTCGCGCTGGCAACATATCGGGTTACGACGAAAGACGCGGGAGAACCCGGTTTGGTCACGGCCGATAACGGCGACGGAACGGTATCGATCTTTCTGCATCGTGGTCTGAAGGCTCCTCCCCTCGTGAAAACCGCCGGCCCGTAACTGGTCCTGAAAGGGTCGGCGGATGCTGAAGTGAATTGCGACTCAGCTTGACAGTGCGGCAGCCCTCGGCTAGAGTGGCCGCCAGACGCCGGTTTTCATTGCGCTCCGTTGTCCGAGGCAGTAGTGAGATCCTTTGCATGGTGGTTTGGTATCGGAGCGCTCCTGACTCTCTCGGTCCTCATGGTACAGGGCGGTGTCAGGGATCTCCTCGACGGGACTCATCCTACCGGCGGTTCCAACCCGTACCTGTCTTTCGCGACGACAATTTTCGGGGGCGGACTTCTCGCGGGATGCCTGGCATTGGTCATGAACCGAATCAAATGAACGGCGACGCGCTTCTATGCACTGCCTCAAATGCAAAGGGTTCATGCTGGTCGAGCGGCATTACACGATGATGAACCGCCGGCTGTACGCACGTTGTCTGAATTGCGGATTTTGGATCGACCTCGCAGATCTCCTTCGTTTTTTCCATAAAGTTCTCGATAGTGGGTTCCGCGGGAGTAAGGTGCGGGAATCCTTCACTCTTTAGGAGAAGAGGCCGTCACGTGGACTCCCTTGCTGCAATCCTCTTGAGGCGCCCGGCCTGCCTGGCCCAGGTCATGTTGGCGGCGGTCCTGATCGCTGTGCTGGCACCCCCAGCCCTTGCGGAGGGCAAGGGTTCCTCACGAGGGATCAGCAGGATGCCGACCATCGGCGGCGACAAGCTGCTACTCCCCTGGCGCCGTGTACCGGCCCACAGCATTCTCTTGAAGGAACTGAACAGCGGCCGGATCCTCTACGAGCACGATGCCGGGAAACGTCTCTCCCCGGCGAGCTTGACGAAAATTATGTCGGCGCTCGTCATTCTCGAGCACGGAAACCTTGACGATCTGGTGACGGTCAGTCCGAATGCAGCCAGGGCGCACAAGACCCATCTTCGGCTCAAAGCGGGTCAAATTTTTCGTCTTGAAGACCTGCTGAAGGGGATGCTGATCGTCTCAGCCAACGATGCCTGCCTTGCGGCCGTCGAGCATGTCGGAGGCGATCAAGCCCAGTTCGTCGCTCTCATGAACGCCAAGGCGGGCGCACTCGGGCTCCACGATACGCACTTCAGCAATGCATGCGGATTCGACGATGTCGATCACTATTCCACCGCCGAGGATCTGGCTCGATTGAGCGTGATCGCGCTCGAACACCCGACGTTTCGAGAATTCGTTCGTGAAGAGCGGACGATGATCATGCCCGTCAATGGAACGCGCGTGTACCTGCTTCATACTACCAATAGGTTGCTGGGCCGCATCCCCGGGGTCGAAGGGGTAAAGACTGGATTCACGTCCAAGGCAGGCCGTTGCCTGATTGCGAAGGTCTCCCAGAACGGAAGCGATCTCCTTCTCGTCATCCTGAATTCTCACCGTCGCTGGAACACGGCGATGAGCTTGATCAACTACGGCCTCCGCACGTCAACGGCTCAATAAAATAGTTGGAAGACTGGGACGGGTCTGTTCGCCACGCGCTAGTGGATAGGCGAGAATTCGATATTCACGTCCTTGCCGAGATAATTAATGACGAAGCCTTGTTTGTCGTAGGCGAGCACGGCGCCCATGACGTTCTCGTCGCCGTAGTCTTCTTGACCTAAAAGCTTCCTGACATCCTCAGGGCTCTCGCTGTTCAGCACGTTTCGCAGAATGCCACGCATTTTGTACGCAAACCGGTTGTTCACGAAGATAAGATCGACCTTCCCGTCCTGAATCCGGACTCCCGCCATAGGGCCCGTCGGTTTCCGCTGATCGAGCAGGAAGATGAACAACGCTTCCTGCTCCACTTTGATACCCGGGATCTTCTCATTGACCAGCACATCGAGCGCTTTGGCTTCGCTGTCGCCCAGCTTCACTCCAAACAGCGAAATCTCGGGGCTCTTGATGCTCTTGGGATCCATGACGTCGTTCTTACTCAGTTCGTAGGGTTCGGCTAGAGCGAACGACGACACCGCAATTGTCGATACGCCGCAGATAATGGTCAGTAAGACCGTTCGGACTATCGCGTTCATCAACTCCTCCTTAGGCATAAGCCGGCAATTGCGGTTCTGAGCGTCAGACGTGTGGGACCAGAGGGGGGACCATTTTCGCAATCATTGTAGCGGACGAATCAATAAAGTTTCAAGGAAACCCAGAGCCGGTGATGCGAGACGTCACCCGCCCTTTCTGCCAACACCGGCCCTCGAATCCCGATAACGGCTTGATTGACGTTGGGCCAGGAGAGCCTCCATGGTCGAGAGACAGAGCGATCCAAATTCCCGTGCCGCAAGGTTTTGATAGCGGTTCGTCTTATAAATGAGGCCGACCGAGTGGCGGGGGATCGGATCGTACAGTTCCACCATGCGAATCTTCGCGTCGCCAAGACGTCCTCGGATGTACAACTCGGGAAGGATCGAGAGCCCGGCTCCGCTTTCAACCGCCTGAAGGATCCCCTCGGGGGATGTCATTTCAAGAACCACCTCTGTCTTGACTTGGGCCTGCGCGCATTCCGCTTCGATCATTTTCCTCAAGCAATAGTCCGCCGGCATCAACACTAACGGCTGCCCTCCCAGGTCCTGCATGCGAACACGGGCGCGAGGCATCGGATAGCCGGCTGGTGCCACCAACGCCAGACGTTCTTCGAACAGCGGCACGGTCGTGAGCTGGTCATGGGACAAGGGGAGCAGACAGAGCCCCAAGTCCAGACGGTTGGCAAGGACACCTTCGACAATGTCTGCCGACGGCAGAGAATGGACTTGGAGATAGATGCCCGGAAACCGCTGCTTAAACTGGGAGACGAGGGGTGGTATCAGGTAGGAATTGACAGTCGCCAATGTCCCGACGACGAGTTTCCCACGTTGTGCGCCGTGCACCTCAGCAATGAGCTGCCGGACATGCTCTAACTCCCGCACGATGCGCTCCGCATGCTCGAAAAACAGGACACCGGCTTGCGTCAGTTCCACCGTGCGGCCGAGGCGGTCGAAGAGCGGCGCATCGAGTTCCTCTTCGAGATCCCTGATTTGAACCGAGAGCGACGGTTGAGAGACATGTAAGGCTTCGGCCGCCCGTGTAAAGCTTTTCGCACGGGCCACCGCAAGAAAGTACCGTAGATGGCGCAGCTCCATGTATAACCAATAGTTATGATAATGATCAAAACAATATATTGTACAAATAGACTTTAGCAAGCCTAACATCTCCTCGTCAAACGAATTGGCTCTCAAATACGGTCGGACCTCAATTGATGGGAGCAGGTCTACCGCGATAGAGAGTCGTAGCTACGAGGAGGGTTAGGCATGCGAGGGCAAGGCGGAACAGGAATCTGGCTCATGGGGTGCAGCATCGCGGTTGCGATGGTGGGCTGTGCGGTGCAGCAGGCGACGCCTGGGAAGTCACTGTACGAGAGACTTGGCGGAAAACCTGCGATTTCAGCAGTCGTCGATCAGTTTGTCGCGAATGTCGCGACCGATACGAGAATCAATGGCCGATTCACGACCACCGATATCCCGAAACTCAAGGCGAATCTAGTCGATCAAGTCTGCGCAGCGAGCGGAGGACCATGCGTGTACAAGGGCCGTGACATGAAGACCACGCATGCAGGGATGAGAATCGCGAACGCGGATTTCTCGGCCCTTGTCGAAGATCTTGTCAAGGCACTAGACACCTATAAGGTGCCCGTTCAGGAGAAAAATGAACTGCTCGCATTACTGGCGCCGATGAAGGGCGATATCGTCGAAACGCCCTAGGAAGTGGATCACTGCCACGATTCAGCACTTACGGGACAATCAGCAGGAGGGTGCCGAGCTCGTGGAGCCGATGAAAATACGCTCGGCACTCCTCTTCGAGTTCGGCTTCGAACGTTTCCAGATCCATGAGACAGTCGCCGACGATCGCGCGCCGCTGTTCGTCAAGCCCGTCCGGACTGTCAAGAAAATAGACGACACAACCACTGATCACCGTATCGAGCGTCATCAATGGACCTTCGAGCCGGCTGGCCATCCGCGGCCAGTCGGCGCTCTTATGCGCTTCCCACAGCCGAACGAGGGTCTCTCTCTCCATCGATCAGCCTCACTCCATGTCCACCGTAACGCACCGAGAAGAAAGACCGCAAGCGTAGAGCCTGGAGCTTTGAAAGTGGGGGGCCTGACAACCAGCCGCTTCCGCGAATGCCGGAACCGAATGCCGTCAGGTCAGCGCTACGGGTAGAGGCCTCGATGCAGATGGGCTTGGGCCACCTTGTCGATCCCGCTCATCAATGCCGCCATCCGCATGGATGTCCGTTTTGTCGTGGCAAACAGCAAGGTTCGCTGAAACGCCGACGTCATGAGGTCCCGGAGGCGGTCCTGAATATCGGCGGCTTTCCAGAAGAATCGCTGGAGATCCTGTACCCACTCGAAATAGGACACGATGACCCCGCCGGAATTCGCCAAAATGTCGGGGATGACGAAGATTCCCTTGTCCTGCACGATACGGTCCGCTTCCAATGTTGTGGGTCCATTCGCGCCTTCTGTCAGGATCCGACAGCGCAGCTTGTCAGCGTTATGCTGTGTGATTTGCTCTGAGAGCGCCGCGGGTACGAGAACGGTACAGTCGAGTTGGAGCAATTCCTCGTTGGAAATCGAATCGCCCAATTTGATCGCGGCGAGCGACTGTCCAAGCTCCTTATATCGAGTCAAAAGAACCGGAATATCGAGCCCCTTGGGGTTGTAGACACCGCCCGTCACGTCGCTCACCGCTACGACGCGCGCGCCGCACTCATGCATGATCCGAGCGGTATGCGACCCGACATTCCCGAATCCCTGGATCGCCACACTGGCGTTTTGGATGTTGAGATTGAGATGACGCAGCGCCTCGAGTGTGACGTACACGACTCCGCGTCCTGTCGCCTCGTCGCGGCCCAGGCTTCCTCCGATGGATAGCGGCTTTCCCGTCACGACGCCCGGTACGGAATACCCAACCTGCTGGCTGTAGGTATCCATGAACCATGCCATGACCTGAGCATCGGTTCCCACGTCCGGAGCAGGCACGTCCTTATCTGGTCCGATAAGAGGAAAAATTTCAGCCGCGTAACGGCGTGTCAATCGCTGCAGTTCAGGACGAGAGAGCCGCTTGGGCGACACGGCGACTCCTCCTTTGGCTCCGCCATAAGGAAGATCGGCCAGGGCGCACTTCCATGTCATCCACATGGCGAGTGCCGCCACTTCGCCCAAATTGACGTCAGGGTGGTAGCGGATTCCGCCCTTCGACGGTCCGCGGGACGAATCATGCTGCACGCGATAGCCAGTAAAGACTTCAACGCGCCCGTC
Source organism: Nitrospira sp. (assembly GCA_035760745.1). GTDB lineage: Bacteria > Nitrospirota > Nitrospiria > Nitrospirales > Nitrospiraceae > Nitrospira_C. The sequence continues at coordinate 15,189 of DASTSI010000045.1, forward strand.
GTCCATTCGGATCGGAATGCTCACCGTCAATGATCGTTGCGGGACCTTCAGCCGTTCTCGCAGATTGGGATCAAGCTCCATGGCTTCTGCCGCTTGGTCGAATTGGGCGACGGCCAAGCGAAACGTCGGAGTGTCGAGCTCACGCATGGATCTGCTCCTTTGTCCTTTGTTCACGAGGATTCACCGAGCCGAACGGAGCGTGCCGCTGCATCCCTTCAAGGACAACTCCCGGGTCCCACTCTATCTGGAACAAGTCCGCAAACCGATCGGCGACGAGCTTCATCATGAAGCTGAGCGGGACGGAATAGGGCAGGAGTTGCGCCATGGAGGTGATAGGAATACCGCCTAACCCGCAGGGAACAATCAGTGAAAATCGGTCAACATCGACGGCAACATTCAATGAAAACCCGTGAAGCGTGATCCCTCGATCGACCCGCACACCAATAGACGCTATTTTCGCCGGTCCGCAGGAAGTGTCGACGAACAGGCCGGGTTTTCCCTCGAGCCGTCGTGCCTCAATATCGCATCGTTCGAGCGACCGAAGCAGAATCTCTTCCAAAAGCCACACGTACCGTTTCACACCGCGGGCGAAATCGGCCAACCGGACGATCGGGTAACCCACCAATTGACCGGGTCCGTGAAACGTAACGGACCCCCCTCGGTTCACCCATTCCACCGATGCGCCCGTCACGCGTAACGCCGCTTCGCCCATCGGGACGTCAGAGGGCGCCGTACGCCGGCCAAGCGTGTACACCGGCTCATGTTCCAGCAACAACAGCGTATCCAATTGCTGCTCTTCTCGACGCTCACGATGGAGCCATTGTTGCAGGCGCCATCCTTCTGCAAACGAGATGGGATCCGAGACCGTGATCAGTGTCCCTCGTCGTATCACGGCGTGAACTTCACCGGCGGCAACGGCTTAGGGAGTTGAACGCTCGCTGGACCGTTCTTTCCGTGCAGAGTCAGCTGGACTGTTTGTTGGTCGCCCGCACGGAGCAGGGCGTGCCAGAAATCGCCAATGTTAAAGACCTGATGCTGGTCGACAGCCGTGATGATATCACCGTTTTGCAGCCCTCCGCCGGCGGCGGGTTTGTTGCTTTGTACTTCCAGAGCCAGCACCCCTCGATCTCCCTCCAGAGCAAACGCTGCCACAATGCTGGGAGTAATGGTCACCGGGACGAAACCGAGATCCGGCCGATAGACGGAGCCTCGCACAATCATGGACTGAATATGAGGATAGATTGCGTCCATTGAAATGGCATAACTGATGGCCTGAGCCGAGGGCGCGATGGCGACGTTGATGCCGATGACGCGCCCAGACAGATCGACCAGCGGCCCTCCACTGTTGCCGGGATTGATCGCGGCATCAGTCTGGATCAAGTCATAGAGCGTTTCTCCATCTGGGGTCAGCACGGACCGATCCAACGCACTGACAACCCCGACGGTCACGGTGGAGCCTCCCTTGAGCGCTAATGGATTCCCGATGGCCACAACCGATTCCCCGATCTCTAAAGATGGCGCGGGACTCAATGTAGCGGGGACGAGGTCTTGCGCATTAATTTTAACCAGCGCGAGATCCAGTAGGAAATCCCGGGCAACCACACGACCGGGCGTCAACCGGCCGGTCGACAGCCCGACGACGAGGCTCTTAGTGCCCGTGACGAGATGATTGTTGGTGAGGATATATCCACTCTCGTCGATGATGACGCCGGAACCCGACCCCGATTGGGACTGGTGCGGAACCGCCGGCATACCACGCGTCAGGATGGTCACCACGGACGGACGAACTTTGGCCACCACGGCGGGAACGGACAGGGATTTTTCCTGCGGGGTGAACGATCCCGCTCCAGGATCCGCTTCAGTGCACGGCGGGGAAAGAAGTATTCCCAATGAGCCGACCAAGAAGACCGACGCGATTGCAGGGCTGAACGAGACCCTCGTGTTCATCGAGTTGGCATTGTGGCACAAGTCTCCGAATCAGTGAAAGTCAGGACACAAAAAAAGGGGCGGAGGGGTTTTCGTCCCCCGCCCCTGCAGCCGGCGATGATTCAACTCACTGTATCGCAGCGAACATTTCCTTGATGGCCGGTGTCTTTAACTTCTTGAGAGCCTTTGCTTCGATCTGTCGAATCCTCTCCCTGGTCACGGACAGGTTTTGCCCCACCTGCTCCAGCGTCGAGGGTTGGTCGTACCCGATACCGAAGCGCAAACGAATCACCGTTTGCTCTCTCGGCGTCAGCGTGCTCAGAATTCGGTCCAATTGATCATTCATCTCCGTTCGATGGACATGCGCATCTGGGGGAGTGGCCTGCAAATCGGGAAGTAACTCTCCGAATTCCGTTCCCCCGTCCCCTACCGGATGTTCCAGCGCCACGGGTTCCTGAAACGCTTGAATGGTTTCATGCAATCGTTCCGGCCTCATGCGAAGGACGTGGGCGATTTCCTCCAACCTGGCCGGACGCCCCAACTGTTGGCCCAAGCGTCTCGTCACCCGCATGATCCGGTGCGACGCTTCCGTTTGATGAACGGGGATCCGGATGGTCCGTGACTGGTCGGCCAGGGCTCGAGTGATACCCTGTCTGATCCACCAAGTGGCATACGTGCTGAATTTGAAGCCCTTACGGTACTGATACCGTTCGGCGGCCTTCATCAATCCGATGTTGCCTTCCTGGACTAAATCCAAGAGCGTCAAACCCCTCCGCGTATAGTGTTTCGCCACATCCACCACTAATCGCAAGTTACAGCGGACCAATTCATCTTTTGCCTGCTCCAATACGACCCGGGCTTCTCGAATGGTCCCCAGGGACTGCTTCAACGATTTGACTGCCGCGGCGGGGAGCTTATGAGGTCCCGTATGACTACTGGTCAACCCGGCCAAGGTCTCCTCCACACGGTCGAGTGCCGTGGCCGACAGCCCGCTCAACCGACGAACGGCCTGAAAGGTCTCTTCAGCCTCGATCACCGCATCAGAACGTTTCACGCGAGCCAAGACCTTTAGGAGGGACCGCAACGTGGTCCGTATGGTGGTCGTGCCCTGGTCAATCCGTTTTGCCAGCGCTGTTTCTTCCTCTCGCGTCAAGAGCGGACGCTCCCCAAAGGACTGGAAGTACAGCGACTCCAGCATAAAAGGGCCGTCCCTCTCGGCTTGCCGCTTGACCGGCTTCGCCACCTCTTGAACTAAATCTTCACTCGATGAATCGCGCCCGATCATGTCCAACAAGTCGCTGTCTTCAGAGTTATCCGCATCCACGTCTTTGGTCGCCAACGTCGGCTTTTCAACTTCTGCCGTCGGGAACAAGTCGTCCCTCATGTTGTCCCTCCTCGTCCTTTCTCCGGCTGGGTCGAATCCGGACTTTTGTTTTCTGTTTCTATGCATTAGAGACACACTCCGTTGAAACGATTCACGTTCTTGTTCGCAGCGGCATTGACTCACACCGTAACTACGCAGCAAGTCCTATGCTGGATGGATCATGAGAAACTCGACATCAAATCACACTGAAAAGCCACTGCATTAGAGACCGCTAATGAGAAGAGGTGCAGGGCCGATGCGGCAGTCTTGACCTGGGGGAATGGACCAGAGAACACGGTGGTGGCTCATTTGCCACAGTCGCCTTCTTCGAGAGTCAGAACACGCTCAAGCGGTCGTAAGCAGAATGCTGGCGGAGTTTTTCATCGTCCTGCTAGAATGGGCGCCCATGTCAATCTTGAGCGACGGAGAGCGGATTCACCTTGTCGATAAGAAGGGACGGCAGTACGCCCTGACCCTCAAGGCGGGAGAACGTTATCAATTCAGCGGGCAGACAGTGCCTCATGACCGCATCATCGGGCGGCCGGATGGATCGCTGGTGGCGCTCTCCGGAGGCAAAGTGATGATGGCAGTGCGGCCCACCTTTGCCGAGTATGTCTTAAAGATGCCCCGCGGCGCGCAGGTTCTCTACCCCAAGGATCTTGCGCTCATCCCGATGTGGGCTGACATTTACCCCGGCGCAAGGGTCTTCGAAGCCGGGACAGGATCCGGGGCGCTGACCATGGCACTGCTCAGGGCCGTCGGGCATCGAGGCCTCGTTGTGTCGTACGAGATTCGTGATGATTTCGCTCGTATGGCAATGACCAATATCGAGCGGTACATGGGAGTTCCTTCAACGTTAGTGAGCCTTCGTCGGGACGCTTACGAAGGCATTGAATTGCCGGAAGACCAAATTCCATTCGACCGCGTCGTCCTCGACCTGCCCGAACCGTGGCGCGTGGTGCCTCATGCCGCCCGCGTGCTACGCTCCGGCGGCATGTACTTAAGCTTTGTTCCAACCGTCCCCCAAGTGCAGCAGACGGTCGAAGCTCTGGCGCAGGCGTCGGTGTTCGGCATGATGGAGACCTTCGAGACCTTGCTCAGGACCTGGTCGGTGCAAGGCCGAAGCGTAAGACCTGATCACCGCATGGTCGCCCATTCCGGTTTTCTTACCGTGGCCCGGAAAGTGGAACCCGGTCTGTTCACATCGAATCAGAGCAAGATACCGGCCTCCGACACATCGCCGATCTTAAGCGACGACCGAAAGGACGAAGAGTGAACAACCGGCTGGCGGGCAAGGTTTCCGTCATCACCGGCGGCAATGCCGGAATCGGGGAATCGATAGCCAAGCTGTTTGCGCGGGAAGGGTCTGCTGTCGTCGTGACGGGCAGACGCAAGGACGAACTGGACCGTGTGGTGGGAGAGATCTCAGCATGCCAAGGCCGAGCAGTGGCGGTAGCCGGCTCTGTGACAGACGAGTGCCACGCACGCGAGGTGGCTCGAGTCGCGCTCGACTCGTTCGGCAAAATCGATGTCTTAATCAACAACGCAGGGGTCGGAAGCTTCGGGAAGCGTCTCCACGACCTCAGCGATGAGGAGTGGGGTCATGTCCTGGACGTCAATATGACGGGCGTGTTTCGAATGACGCGCGCCATTCTTCCGGCGATGCTCAAACAGGCATCGGGCTCTATCGTGAATATTTCGTCCATTGCAAGTCTGGTGGGAATTCCGATGTTGCCCGCCTACGCGGCTTCAAAAGGAGCGCTTGACGCCTTGACGAGGGCGATGGCCATCGATTATGCAAAAGATGGCATCCGATGCAATGTCGTCAATCCCGGATTAGTCGACACGCCAATGGCCGCGCCTCTCATGGCCAACGCCGAGCAGCTTGGCCCTATCCTTGATCACTATCTCATACGGCGACCCGGAAAGCCCCTCGAGATTGCCGAAATGGTTCTATACTTAGCATCGGACCAGGCGGCCTGGGTGACGGGTGGCACGTTCAGAATCGATGGCGGGATGACGGCCTGGTAATCGATGGAAATCGACGCGAGAACTCAATTTTGCGGTGTGATCGGCAATCCGGTCGACCATTCCCTCTCTCCCGCGATTCACAATGCCGCATTTCGCAAGTTGGGCCTGAACTTCGTCTATCTCGCGTGGCGGGTGGAATCGATCGCTGATGCAATTTGCGGCCTTAAAGCGCTTGGAAATTTTCGCGGCGCAAGCGTGACTATTCCGCATAAAGTCGCGGCCCTTCCACTGTTGGATGAGGTTGAGGCAACCGCGAAACACATTGGCGCCATCAATACCATCGTCGCCAGGGAAGGACGCTTGACCGGATATAACACGGACGCCAGCGGTGCGCTGCGCGCCCTTCGTGAAGCCGGAACCACCCCGAAGCACGGCCGCGTGTCGATACTCGGAACCGGCGGTGCGGCACGAGCCATCGCCTTCGCTCTTGCGACGGATGGCCAACTTGACCATCTTTATCTATTCGGTATCGTGGAGCAGGAACGTGATGCCCTGGCTCGGGATCTTCGCGCTAAGACTTCGCTCAAACTGACGACGGCTCATCTCGACGATGCGGCCTTGGAAAAGTCTTTGGCGGATAGCCAGCTCCTCATCCATTGCACGCCCGTCGGGATGTCACCGAAGGTTGACGAGAGCTGTGTGCCACGTTCATTGCTTCATTCATCCCTCACCGTCATGGACGTGGTTTATAACCCCAGGGAGACCCGGCTGTTGAAGGATGCCAGACAGCAAGGTTGTCGCACGATTTCTGGTCTCGAGATGTTCCTCTATCAAGCTGCCGGTCAGTTCGAGCTTTGGACCGGAAAGCCGGCTCCCACGGACACCATGCGAGCCATTCTCGAGTCACGCTTCTCATGAACATTGTCCTCATCGGCTATCGAGGAACGGGGAAAACCTCCGTCGCGACGTTGCTGGCCTCCAAGCTGCAGCGAGAGCTGGTCTCTACTGATGCTGAGATTGTCAAGCGCGTAGGTAAGTCGATTCCCGATATCGTGGCGCAGCAGGGTTGGGACTACTTCCGCAAGATAGAATCCGAAGTATGCCGTGATTTTTCCGGGACACAGAGTCTGGTGATCGATACGGGCGGCGGAGCGATCCTTCGGCCAGAAAACGCCGAAGCATTAAAGCGGGACGGGAAAGTCTTTTGGTTGACCGCCTCCGTTCCGACGATTGTAAGCCGGATACAACGGGATACCGAGCGCCCATCGTTAACCGGCAACAAATCTTTCACCGACGAGGTTCAAGAAGTTCTCAGGGACCGAGTGCCAAAGTACGAGGCCGCAGCCGACTATACCATCGAGACCGACAACCGTTCGATCGAAAGCGTGGTCGACGAAATCATTCGCAAGGTGGATGCAACAGCGGAGTCAACGGCTCGTTATTGACATCGTCTGTTCAAAGTGCTTGAAGTAGTGACGTGCGCCCGTAGCTCAGTTGGATAGAGCGTCGGGCTTCGAACCCGCAGGTCGCAGGTTCAATTCCTGCCGGGCGCACCAGTAGGCCGGCCGGCTCGCCGGACTCCCCTTCAGAGAACCCATTCCGCCACCGATAATCAAGTTATTATCGCAATACCGCGGCTTAAGCCCCCCGCGAAAGCTGCATAGACGGACAATTAATTAGGAGGTATTTTAACAGTGTAGGCTTTTAGACAATGGAGCTATGGTGGTACCCTCAATGTTCATACGGCGGAGTGAGATTAAAAACCCTCGGCACACATGGACACGACACTGTCCCTGCTGCGGGAAATGGCTCAAGAAGAGTGACCCTCTCGCTCCGTGGACTTGTCCCTGTGGGTGGCATAGCTAAATCCTCGATCGGCCAGAAAAAGGAGGCGTCATGAATCAGGTTTTCCTCCACGATGTCCGAGCCGGATTTTTCCTGCTGGTGGGACTGGCGATGCTCGCGATGATTTGCGCAGTCGCGGCACTCGGTACGGTCATGCGGCCGGCACGGTGGGCCGACCGAAGAGCGATACGTTACTAAACTAACGCCGGTCAGCATCCTGCCTGTTGTACTCAAAGAATTCTCGGCCTGACAGCAGCAATGTCTGCCTAAACCTTCAAGATCTTTACTCTTTCGGCACTTCTCTCGCGAGCTTCCGCCCCAAAAGCGACTTTTCTAGCCGGGTGCTATAGTTTTCCTATAAGGGGATCACCTACAAACAGACGGGGGAAGCCATGCGTGCGACGACCGGAAAGTCAGGCGTAATCGCGATCCTCAGTGTGCTCTTGCTCGCTGGACAAGGATGCAGCATGAAATGGCAGAAGTCAGACGGAGAAGAGGGAGCCGGCTCAACCCGGAGTAATCATGCCGCCGGAGTTGATGGGTCAGGCGGAGCCGGCGTCCCTGGCTGGGATGGCAAGGGTGTAAATCCCAACTTTCCCGGTATGGGATCTGCGGGATCATCCGCATTGCCCCCCGGTGGTTCATCAGGGGAGCTGAGCGGATTTTCGCAGCATCCCGCAGAAGAACGGATCGGGAGCGAGGGAATCGCTTCCAAGCCCTTTGGATCACACGGCGGCACAGACGTCGTACAGCGAACTGAATTGACGAAGGAAGAGATAGCCGCTCTTGAAGCAGGACTTCAGGACATCTTCTTCGGCTATGATCAGTGGACGCTGACTGACACGGGTATGCGGGCCTTGAATCATGATGCGGTGTGGCTAAAAGCCCATCCGGTCGCTGTCATGAAGATTGAAGGGCATTGTGATGAACGAGGAACAAGCGACTATAACGTGGTGTTGGGTGACAAGCGAGCAAAGAGTGCGCGGGCATATCTCTTGGAACTAGGCGTCAATCCTAAACAGATTGCGACGGTTTCCTACGGCAAAGAGCGGCCGTTCTGTACCGAGCACAGCGAGTCTTGTTATCAGCAAAACCGCCGCGGGCACGTTCTCCTGAAGGCAAAGAAATAACACGAACCAGTTCGGATCCGTTCAACCCCGACGTGCACACCTAGACGTCGGGGTTTTGTTTTGTAGTGGCGCAAGCGGGCAATATCACGATGAGGAGACGGCATGCGCGTTCGAGTGCGAGCGACCAGGGACGATCGGCGTCTCGAGAAGCGAAAGCAGCCCAGGTTTACCGCGCAGTTTCGAAGCACGTTTTCGGGAGGCCAACGGGAAGGACAGGGTAAGACTGTCGATCTTAGCGACGGCGGGTGCCGGATCGAAACCGAACAACCCGTCGTCACCGGCGCGAGCTTCGAATGTCGGATCTACGTCCCCGGCCTTAACTGGCCTCTTCGCATCGACGAGGCAAAAGTGCGTTGGGTAAGAGAACGGTCATTTGGTCTGGAATTTACGTCCATCAAACCGGCTGAACAAATCAAACTCAGACAAGTTATCGCGCAATTGAAAATCGAACAGTCAGCTTAGTTCGCACCAATCGACCGTCCACGTGTTGGCAGGCTCGCGAGGGTTGCCGGCGGTGGTATAGAATGGGTCGGACGAACGAACGCTGGCAAACGACCGACAATGGGCGACACGATGAAACCTGAAGTGGCTACTCTGGCTGGCGGATGCTTCTGGTGTCTAGAAGCGGTGTATGATCAGGTCAAGGGTGTTGAATCTGTCGAATCTGGCTACACGGGCGGGCAGACACAGAATCCAACCTATGAAGCCGTATGCGGAGGTAGGACCGGCCATGCAGAAGCAGTTCGGATTACGTTTGATCCGTCAGTGGTGAGTTATCACGACCTCCTGAATATCTTTTTTGCGATTCATGACCCCACCACGCTGAATCGGCAAGGCCACGATATTGGCACTCAATATCGATCAGCAATCTTTTACCATTCTCCCGAGCAGAAGCAGATTGCTGAATCGACAATCGCGAACGTCACGGCTGAACAGTGGTATCCCAGCCCGCTCGTCACACAACTCGTTCCCGCGGGACCCTGGTACGAGGGAGAGGCCTATCACCAGGAGTATTTTGCCCGAAATCCGTCTCAGGGATACTGCACCGCCGTCGTGGGACCCAAGGTTGCGAAATTCCGTCGCCAATTCACCACTCATCTCAAGTCTTGACTCATCGGGAAAGGTTTTTCCTGCGGCCCGCCATCAGCGATGACTCATCGACATACTAAATGCCGGGATCCTGAGCGGAGGCTACAAGCGTGGCCTGACGGGCGCACTTTCGTTGATTCCGGTGGCGGGGGCCATCCAGGTCAGGAGGGCGACTCCAGGTCGTAGCTGAGCCCGTTCAGTTGCAATAGGGATAGTAGGATGGTGCCGAAGCCGGGATTTGAACCCGGACACCCTTGCGGGCGCTCGACCCTGAATCTAGTGCGTCTGCCAGTTCCGCCACTTCGGCTCTATGTGTTGACGAGCAGCCAGAGGAACGATTCCCAACTCTCAGATCGGCGCCGACCTACTTCCGTCTCTCGCCAGCCCACGCGGGGCGAACGAACGCCGACGACTGCCGGAGGCGAGATTATCATGAATTGGATGCACTCCCGTCAAGCAAGCGTCGCTCAGCGACCCGCGGAAACCTCCGGTGAACGCCATAGCCCGGCACTTCGAATCTCATGCTGATCGCCCGTCAAAACGATCCGTTCCTTCACCAATGCGGCGGCGCCGAGCAGCGCAGCCGCCGAAATCCTGGGTGCGTTCTCGGCAATGAGCACATCGAAGCGGATCCGGGTAAACAACGGATCGCTTAACAGCCGCCCGGGCGTCGTGATGACCAGGCGCCGGTTCTGAATAAACGCCTGCCTATTCGTATTCTCCTCCGCGGCAAGGAGCTCCCTGATCTTTTTCGTGCCACCCAGCCGCACGATGTCTTCCTTCAACTCTTCAAACTCCGGCCTCATATCCTTCGGCACCGCCGCCTCCGGAGCCAATTCGGCGATGCGAGCTTTGGCGATATCGATTTCTTTCATCAGCCCGGCGATTTGCGCTTCGTACAACTCGAGATATTGGCGCAAGGATTCGGTGTTCTTCCCGACCGTCTGCATACTGAGACGCCGAAGCAGCGGCAAGTGTTCGTATTCGGCGAGGGTGGTATTCGCCTCTTTGACCTTAGCCTGCAGGTCGGTCAACTGCGTCAACAAGCGCCATTCGAGGAGACGCACTTCGTCTAGATCCTTCTGCTTCTGGCTCTTGTACGCGAGGATGGGAGTCAATTCTCGAAAGCGCTCGTATTTTTTGCGCAGTGCCGCCTTATCGGCCCGCGACTTGGCATAGAACTGGTGCATCTGCGCTTCAAACGCCAAGTCGTGAATCGACAAGCCGCAGGCGTGCGACGCGAGGGTCAGCTCGTAGCGGCTGATCCACGTCTTGTAGGTGAGCCCCCCGGCCTTCATCGCTTTGGCGATCGCGCCGGCCGAGTCATCGGCTTCATGGTGATCGGGACACAACAGCAAAATGCGCTTATTCGCTCGAATCAACTCCATGGCCTGCGCTGCGATCTTCTGGCGGAGCAGCATCGGATCAGTCAGCCAGATCGTGGAGATGATTGCGGCACCCGTTCCGCTCGCCTCGTCCAAACCAGCGGTATCGAGAATGGCAGCCAATCGGTCGGCAGGACCCAGCCGATAGACATCCGGCTGAGCCAGCATTTCGCGGAAACGATTTTCCCATGTGGCCAGTTGCCCCGCGCGGTCTGGAATGATCGTGAGCGACGGAAGAGATTGACCGATGTGATCGAAAACCTGCACGAGCGCAACGTTTCCTCTGCAGCTCAACACCACGCCCTCGGTCGGTTCCAGATCGTCGGCCGGGACGATGGAGACGGGGGTATCAATCTCCATTGAGGTCCCGGCCGGAAGCATGAACTCATAGAGAAACAGCGCGCCGATGGTCTGAAGCAATCGAGCGCTGACAGAAGCGACCGGTTGGTCCGCTTCTTGGCCAGCCACGCGCTGCTGTTCGACGGCGAGTCGTTGAGCCCAGAGGTGAATCAAATCCCGAGCGGTCGGCATGTCCTGAATCGAGCCATCATACGGTCAGCTTGGCTTCGAGTCCAGCAGGATGACACAGAATCTTGCTGGAACTCTGATCGATTCTCTGCTGATAGCCGCGTTCCAGGACCATCTCGTCCTGCTCCCACCACGGGTCCAATTGACTTTTCTTCGTGCGGTCAGTATCCTCTTTCCCTTTCCAACAGAAGGAGTTAGGGGTATGAAAGTCATTCTGCAGGAGACGATGGAGGGCGTCGGCCACCTAGGTGATCTGATCGATGTCAAGGACGGATTTGCCAGGAATTTCCTCCTCCCTCGCAAAAAGGCAGTCTTGGCGAACGATCGCAATATCAAAGCCTTCGAGCATGCCAAGCGCGTGGCGGCCGAGAAGGCCAAGAAAGAAAAACTCGAAATCGAGGCCCATGCCAAGAAGATGTCCACGGTCACACTGACGATCGAGGCGCAAGTCGGCAAGGACGACAAGATGTTCGGATCGGTGACGGCAAAGGACATCGCAGAACGATTGGCGGAGCAGGGCTATCAGGTCGATCGCCGCAAGATCCAGATGCCTCATCCGATCAAAGAAGTGGGCACATTCACGGTTCCGATCAGGCTGCCCCGTGAGGTCCACGCCGCAGTGACGGTGCGAGTGATCAGGAAACAGGAAGCCGAGCCGGCCGCGGCTGAAAAAGCTTGAGTGATTGACGGCTAGCGTCAGCAACCCCTACGGTCAGGGAGACGAGCGTACACCATGTCGATGAAAGACGCAGTGGGATCGTTGGATGCGCTTCAGAGCACGGACCCCGAGGTCTATGCGGCAATCGACGCCGAAGAGGAGCGGCAGCGCCACAAATTGCTGCTCATCGCGAGCGAAAATTTTGCCAGCCCCGCCGTCCTCGCCGCGCAAGGCTCCCTCATGACGAACAAATACGCGGAAGGGTATCCGGGCAAACGGTATTACGGCGGGTGTCAGCACGTCGACACGGTGGAAACGCTAGCGATCGAACGTTGCAAGCAGATCTTCGGTGCCGAACACGTCAATGTCCAACCGCACTCCGGCTCTCAGGCAAACATGGCCGCCTATTTCTCCGTGCTGAAGCCCGGCGATACGATTCTCGGCATGGATCTCGCGCAAGGCGGGCACCTGACCCACGGCAGCAAAGTGAATTTCTCCGGCACGATTTTCCGCGCCTTCTCTTACGGCGTCGACCGTGAAACGGAAATCATCGACTACGACGCGGTGCACAAGCTGGCCGAAGAATGTCGGCCGCGGATGCTGGTGGTGGGCGCCAGTGCCTATGCGCGTACGCTCGATTTTCCCCGGTTCCAGCAGATCGCCCAATCGGTCGGGGCCTATTTGATGGTGGACATCGCGCATATCGCCGGCCTCATTGCCGCGGGTCTCCATCCGAGCCCGATTCCCTATGCGGACTTCGTCACCACTACGACGCACAAGACCTTGCGGGGCCCCCGCGGCGGTGTCGTCATGTGCAAAGCCGAGCATGCGAAGGCGGTGGACAAGTTCGTCTTCCCCGGCATGCAGGGCGGGCCGCTGATGCATGTCATCGCCGCCAAAGCGGTTGCCTTCAAGGAAGCGCTTTCTCCCTCGTTCAAACGGTACCAGCAACAAGTTCTCGCGAACGCGAAGGCGCTCGCTCAGGGACTGCTCGATCGCGGCTACAAGATCGTCTCGGGCGGCACCGATACGCATCTCATGCTCATCAACCTCACCAACAAGCACATCACCGGGAAAGAGGCGGACGCCGCGCTGGATGCCGCCGGCATCATCGTGAACAAGAACGCCGTGCCCTACGACGAAAAGCCGCCCGCCGTTGCAAGTGGCATCCGGCTTGGAACTCCGATCGTCTCGACACGCGGCATGAAAGAAGCGGAGATGCGGACCATCGTGCAGTTGATCGATCGCGTGCTGCAGCAGCGCCAGGATCCGGCCGCGCTGGAGGAGGTTCGAGAGCAGGCCAAGGGGTTATGCAGCCGATTCCCGATCTTTCATGCGTATTGAACATGGAGTGATGTGATCATAAGGACTCGCCGCAGCAGGTGAAATGCCCATTTTGCGATGAGGTGGAAGACAAGGTCGTCGACTCGCGCATGGCGAAGGAAGGCGAGTTGATCCGCCGTCGCCGCGAATGTCTCGGCTGCAAACGCCGCTTCACCACCTACGAACGTGTCGACGAAATCCTGCCCGTGGTCGTCAAGAAGGACGGACGGCGCGAAGCGTTCGACCGATCCAAGATCCTCTCCGGACTCAAAAAGGCTTGCGAAAAGCGTCCCATCAGCACGGCGACCATCGAAGCGGTGGCCGATCGGGTCGAGAAGCGCATTCAGGAGATGGGCGAGACGGAAATCGAAAGCCGAGTCGTGGGGGAAGAATTGATGAAAGAGCTGCACCAGTTGGATCAGGTGGCCTACGTCCGATTTGCTTCCGTGTACCGCGAATTCAAGGACATCGACCAGTTCATGGACGAACTGCGCGCGTTGGCCCAACAGCGTCGCGAGCGGTGAGGCCGGGGGTCGTTCGATCTGGCCGTCTTGCCCTCTCCCGCCGCACCTCGTTCCGCATTTCGCGTGATGACGGTCGAGATCAAACCATGCCGGCGAACCAGGCAAGAGTGTCGCGTCTTCCTCGCAAGGCTGCCAATGCACCGGGCACGACGCATGTGGCGATCATCGGTGCGGGCCGCGGCGGCACGGCCCTCATGGAGATTTTCGCCACCGATCCGCTCGTCGACATCCTGGCGATAGCCGAAATCAACCCCAACGCGCCGGGCCTGTCGCTCGCCAAACGCCTCAAGATCCCCATTACCCGCGACTACCGGCTGTTGCTGAATCTCGAGGACGTCGATCTGATCATCGACGTCTCCGGGAGCCCGGAGGTCTGGCAATTCCTGCAGGACTTCCATCGCATGGGAGTCACGATCATCGGCGGCGCGAGTGCCAAATTCATGTGGGAGCTCATCGAGGCCCGTATCCGGGCCACGGCGGAGATCGAGAAGACGCTCAACAAGTATCAATCCCTGTACCGGTTGTACGTCAAAGAGACGGGCGCCGCGGTGACGGAAGAGCGGACGAGAATCGCGTGCGAAATTCATGACGGTCTCGTGCAGAGCCTGGCGGGCGTCAATTTCAAGCTGGAGCTGTGCCAGCAGATGCTGCGGAAGGATCCGGACGCGAGCCTCGCCACGCTCAAGGAAAGCAAGCAACAGCTGAAGCTCGCGATCCAGGAAGCCCGGCAGGTCATCTTCAACTTGCGGCCGCTGCAGTACGACAAGATGGGATTGATCCCCGGGTTGACGAACTACCTCAAGTCCTATCAGACGCAGTACCGCATCAAGACCGACTTCAAAGTCTCGGGCGACGAGCAGATTTTGTTTCCGCGGACCAAGATCTTCCTGTTCCGGATCGTCCAAGAGGCGCTCAGCAACGTCGTCCAGCATGCCAAGGCGGACCGCGTCTCCGTGCGTCTGGACATCGACTTCGACAAGTTGACGGTCACGATCACCGACGACGGTGTCGGCTTCGACATGGAGAAGATCCTGCGCAATCCGGAGAAATGGGATCACTTCGGGATTCGCGGCATCCAGGAACGGGCAAAGCTGGTCGGGGGCGAAGCCAGGATCCATTCCAAGAAGGGCCGCGGCACGACGATCGTCGTCGAGGTTCCGCTCGGTAAGAAGGAGAAGCCGGACGATGGAAAAGATTAAAGTCCTGATCGCGGACGATCACCGGGTGGT
>DASTSI010000046.1:0-10151 GCA_035760745.1 Nitrospira sp.
CGGAGGATCCGGCTTTGCGGGGCAACCGGCTCTCACTGCTCAAAGACGTCGAAGGGTTGTTCAAGTCATTCGCGGACTTCTCGCGCATTATGGTACAAGGTGGTGAAGACGCGAAGGTCGCGATGTCCGTACGTGGGTCATAGGCTCGCCGGAGCCGGGTTCGGGTGTCGGCCTACGTCTCTCCCGCAGGGCGAGCCAGATGGAACAGCCGGTTATTCCATCTCAGTCTGTTTCCGAGGCCGAATATCGGGCGGCCAAGGTCCGGCGCTTCTCAACGTTCGTGACGCTCGGGTTGATCGTTCTGTGCAACGTCATCTTGTTGTTCGGCGTCTGGGTCAGCGGCGTGAATCTCGATGAACTGGTCAAGACACCGGATCTGTTCAATGCCAAGCAGGATATTTGTTTACGGCTGACCTGGGAAAAGGTCGCTGGGGCGCAAGAGCCGGTACGGGTCTGTTCGGAGTGGATCAATCTTGCCGACCCCAGTGGCGCGCCCCACTACTTGGGAAAGGATGTCGCGGTCCGGCAGGGGCCGGACGGTCGCTATTATTTCGATCGCGGCGTTCGTGCCGACTTTCGACTGTTCGGGCTCGGGCTCTTCGTGGCAGGCGTGCTGCTCTTCGGTTGGTGGATGAGGCGCTACCTCGTCGGCCGCTATCGATTGCACCTGGAAGCCACGGCCGGGCGGTAGCGACGCTCGATCGATTCTCTGGCACGTCACGCCATCCGGGATCGTCGTCCTCCTATCGACGACTGTGCCCGTCAACGCATGAGCAGGGTCAGGCACGCAGGCGTGTCGGTCCCTAGGAGAGAAGGAGAGAGGCGCGTGGGCAAAAAATACGTCTACTATTTCGGGGACGGCAAGGCCGAGGGCGCCTCGAATATGAAGGAGTTGCTCGGCGGAAAGGGTGCGGGCCTCGCCGAGATGACGAATTTGGGCATCTCGGTGCCCCCGGGCTTCACGATTTCCACCGAGGCCTGCGTCGAATATTACAAGCTGGGGAAGAAATATCCTCCCGGCATGTGGGAGGCCGCGTTGCAGGCGCTGAAGCGCGTCGAGCGGTCCATGGCCATGAAATTCGGCGACCCTGAACGGCCGCTGCTCGTATCGGTCCGTTCCGGCGCCCGCGCCTCCATGCCCGGTATGATGGACACGGTCTTGAACGTCGGCCTCACGACGAAGACCGTCGAGGGGCTCGCGGCCAGGACGCGGAACGATCGCTTCGCCCAGGACAGCTACCGCCGCTTTGTCTCGATGTTCGGCAGCATCGTCATGGGCGTGCCGCGCGAGCACTTCGAAGTCATCCTCAAGCATAAGAAGGAGGAGGTTGGCGTCGCCCACGAGACTCATCTCGACGCGAGGCATCTGCGCGAGCTGGTCGCGAGCTTCAAGGCATTAGTGAAGGAAGAGACCAAGAAAGATTTTCCCGATGATCCCTTGGAGCAACTACAGATGGCGATCAACGCCGTCTTCTCGTCCTGGTTCGGCGCCCGCGCGATCACCTATCGGCGCCTCTACGGCATCCCGGATTCCTGGGGAACGGCCGTCAACGTCGTGGCGATGGTGTTTGGAAACATGGGCGAAACGAGCGGAACCGGGGTCGCCTTCACCCGCAACCCGAGCTCCGGGGACAAGACCTTCTTCGGCGAATGTCTCATGAACGCGCAGGGCGAGGATGTAGTGGCCGGCATTCGCACGCCGTTGCCGGTGAGCGCGCTGGCGAAGAACGTGCCCGAGGCCTACAAAGAGCTGGAGCACACGTATAAGAAGCTCGAGAAACACTACCGGGACATGCTCGACCTGGAATTCACCATCCAGGAGGGGAAGCTCTACATGCTTCAAACCCGGGTGGGGAAGCGCACCGGCATCGCGGCCGTGAAGATCGCCGTGGACATGGTCAGGGAAGGCTTGATCTCCAAAGAAGAAGCCGTGCAGCGGATCGGTCCGGACCAACTGGCGCAGTACCTGTATCCCATCTTCGATACCAAGGAAGAATCCAAGGCCAATCCGCTGGGGAAAGGGTTGCCGGCCGGTCCAGGAGCCGCCGCCGGAAAGCTCGCGCTGACGCCGGACCGTGCGGTCGATATGAAAGCGGCGGGCAGCCGGGTGATCCTCGTCCGCCAGGAAACGAGTCCCGACGACATTCACGGGATGAACGCGGCGGCCGGATTCTTGACCGCGCGGGGCGGGATGACGTCCCACGCGGCAGTCGTGGCGCGGCAGATGGGAAAAGTCTGCGTCGCGGGATGCGAAGCCGTGGAGGTGCTCGACAATCAGACGGTGAAGATCGGCGCGAAGACGTTCCGGGAGGGCGACTATCTCTCGATCAACGGCTCCACCGGGAATGTCTACGAAGGCGATCTGCCGGTCGTCGAGTCAGAAATCATCCAAGTCATTCAAGGGAAGCTCGATCCGAAGAAGTCCGACAAGTATCAACGCTTTGCCACGATCCTGTCCTGGGCGGACGGGTTCCGCCGGCTGCGCGTCCGGGCCAACGCGGACGTCCCCGAGCAGGCGAAAATCGCCCGGGGTTTCGGCGCCGAAGGCATCGGCCTCTGCCGCACCGAGCACATGTTTTTCGCCGAGGACCGCATCCCCCTGATGCAGAAGATGATCCTCGCGAGAACCACCGAAGAGCGGGAAAAATACCTCGATCAACTCTTGCCGCTCCAGAAGCAGGATTTCATCGGACTCTATCGCGAAATGCAGGGGTATCCTGTCACGATCCGCCTGCTTGATCCGCCGCTCCACGAGTTCCTTCCGAAGCGCGAAGAGCTGATGGTCGAGATCGCCCAGCTCGAGTTGACGGGGAGCGACGGGGGACGGCTCGAGGAAAAACGCCGACTGCTGGCACGGGTCGAAGAGTTGCACGAGTTCAATCCGATGCTCGGGCTGCGCGGCTGCCGGCTTGGAATCACGATGCCAGAAATCACCCGCATGCAGGCGCGCGCCATCATGGAAGCGGCCTGCGAATTGGCCAAGGAAGGTAAAAAAATCGTCCCGGAGATCATGATTCCGCTCGTCGGCATGGTCTCGGAGATGAAGGCCCAGAAGGATCTCGTGCGGGAAGTCGCGCAGGAGACGATGAAGCGGTACAACGTCAAGCTGTCGTATTTGGTCGGCACGATGATTGAGCTGCCTCGAGCGGCGGTGACGGCGGACCAGATCGCCACGGAGGCGGAGTTTTTCTCGTTCGGCACCAATGACCTCACGCAGACCACCTTCGGATTTTCCCGGGACGATGCGGCGAAATTCATCGATTACTACAAGACGGCGAATCTGATGGAGTCCGATCCCTTCGCCGTTCTGGATCGCGAAGGCGTCGGTGCGCTCATGCGGCAGGCCATCGCAGGCGGGCGTAGGACGAGGTCCGGCATCAAGCTCGGGATCTGCGGCGAGCATGGGGGCGATCCGAATTCGGTCGAATTTTGTCACCAGCTCGGGCTGGACTACGTCAGTTGCTCGCCGTTCCGTGTGGCGATCGCGAGACTTGCGGCGGCTCACGGCGCTCTCGCCGAGCGCGACGCCAAGAAGACCGCAGCCGCCGCTCCCTCTAAGCCTAAGAAATCGGCGACGATCCGGCGGTCCCGCGCCCTTCGCAAGAAGCGGTGACAGGGCCGCTGAAGAATGTGGCTACCACCTCCCGCGACCTCCACTACATGCGTGCGGCCCTTCGCCTGGCGGCGAAGGGCCGGGGAACGACCAGCCCGAATCCCATGGTCGGCGCCCTTGTCTTGAACAGGGGCCGAATCGTCGGGCGAGGGTTTCACCTCCGTCCCGGTTTGCCTCATGCCGAGATTCTCGCGCTGAATCAGGCGGGGAAACGGGCTCGGGGCGCGACCCTCTATGTGACGCTCGAGCCCTGCTGCCATCGAAACAAACGGACGCCGCCCTGCGTGCCGGCCGTTCTCCAATCCGGCGTTCGACGGGTCGTCGTCGCGATGACCGACCCGAATCCAGCCGTGAGGGGACGGGGGCTTGCCGCGCTTCGCCGCGGCGGCCTCAGGGTCCAGAGCGGCGTCGCCGCCGAGATGGCCGAGGCGTTAAACAAGGCCTACTGCCATTGGGTTACGATGAAGCGCCCCTTCGTGACGTTGAAAGCGGGCATGACCCTCGATGGGCAGATTGCGACGGCGTCCGGCGAGTCCCGCTGGATCACCGGCATGCGTGCCCGCCGGGACGTGCATACGCTTCGCGCTCAGACCGATGCCGTGATGACCGGGATCGGCACCGTCCTCACCGACGATCCCTCGCTCAACGCGAGAACCGGTCCGCAACTGGACCGGCCTGCCGCCAGGCAGCCGCTCCGCGTGGTGGTGGACAGCCGGTTGCGGATTCCGGAGCGGGCGCGGGTGCTGTCGCAACAACGGGTCGCCAAGACGCTCCTGGCTACCACGGTCTCGGCTTCGTCGGCCAAACGCCGCTCATTGGAGCGCCGCGGAATCGAAACCGTGGTGTTGCCGGCCGCAGAGGGTCGCGTGTCGCTGCCCGCCCTCATGAAAGAGTTGGGACGACGCGGCGTCACCTCGGTCCTGCTCGAAGGGGGTGGGGAACTCAATGCCGCCATGTTACGGGCCAAGCTGGTCGACCGGGTGCGGTTCTACATCGCGCCGACCTTGCTGGGCGGCACGAACGCGAAGGGCGTGATCGGCGGGCGCTGCCCCGCTCGCCTCGCGCAGGCCATGAAGCTCCGCGACATGCGGATACAGCGATACGACGGCGATCTGCTCGTCGAAGGGGATTTGTGAAGCGGTGGGTCGGCTGCGTCCTCCTGTCCATCCTCTCCATGACCGCTCAAGGCGCGCCGAGCGTCCCTGCTGCCGACAGCCTCGCCTCGCTGGTCTTCGAATATCTTGACGTGAACGACGGTGAAGAAGCCGACCGCCTGTTGCGCACGCTCCTTTCCCGTGAGGATGCCTCGATCGACACCGTGGGCCGCATCATTCAAACCGAGCGGCCCTACGCTTCACAGCCCATCGGCACGCTTCCCGACGAGCGCATTGTTCTTCAAGGTCGGCCGTACTCGGTCGCGCTATCGGTTCCGCTGACGTACCAGCCGTCGAAAGGCTATGGACTCGTCGTCTGCCTTCACGGAGCAGGCTTTACCGGCGATGCCTACCTCGACCGGTGGCAGACGCGATTGGGTGAGGACTACATCCTCGCCTGTCCGACCTATCCGGCCGGAGCCTGGTTTACGAGACGGGCCGAGGAGTTGGTGCTTGCCACCGTCCGGCACGTGCGGGGCCGCTATCATGTCGATCCGGACCGCATCTTTCTGACCGGCATGTCGAACGGGGGCATCGGAGCCTGGCTGATCGGCATGCATGATGCGCCGCTCTTTGCCGGCATTGCACCGATGGCAGGCGGATTGGACGGCGTCCTCATGCCGTTTCTGGCAAACTTGAACAACACCGCGATCTATATGATTCATGGCGCAAAGGATCGGGTCATGCCGGCGGAGTTGAGCCGCTCCATCTCGCGGGAACTGACGGCGCTCGGAATCCGGCATGTCTATCGCGAGCATCAGGGAGAGCATCCGGTGGCGGGCGGGCACTTCTTCCCGCGCGAGGAACTTCCCGAACTCGTCGCCTGGTTCGGCCGGCAGCGCCGCGAGCCGCTGCCGGCCAAGATCACCGTCGTGCGAGAAGCGAGCCATTTTCAGCCCTTCAATTGGGTCCGCCTGGAGTCCACGGATCCGATCGCGGCGTTTTCAGAAGATTTGATCAACAAGCGCGACGATCGGATCAGAAATCGCGAATATGCCAAGCTGGATGCGTCGATTGCCGGTCCGAACCGCATCATCGTGCACACCGAGCGTGTGCAGCGGTACACGCTGTTCCTCACCGATCAACTGGTCGATCTGTCAAAACCGCTGACCGTCGTGACGAATGGACAGGTCTCGTTCGACGGTACGGTGACGCCCTCAGTCGAAACGCTTCTTCGGCAGGCGAGGCTCAGGCAGGATCCCCGCCAGCTGTTTTCGGCTTTTGTCACCGTCCAAGTGCCGAGACCGGCTCCATGAAGGTCCTCGGGCGTTCCCGTCGGCCGTCCTCGTTTACCGTGCTCGTGTTCACAATGGTCGCGCTCGTCCTGTCGGCGGCCTCGGAGAGCCGCCCGGAGGCCTGTAGGCTTCCCCCGGAACACGTGGGGCTGACGTTTCCCGTCAACCAGGTTCAGCAGGAGTGGGCGTGCCGGCTGGAGGCGGTCGTGGCGAATTACACGACGGCCAACAAGGTGGGGCCGATCCGGACCGCCTTGGCGGAAGCGGTCTATACGTACTTTCTGGATCGTCCGCCGACCGCCGCGGCCCTGATCAACCGGTTGGATCTCGGCCTCTACAAATCGGAAGCGCGCGGTCCTGGACGATGGTGGGGCGACGACGGCGAAGGCACCCAGGGACTGGTTCACCTTGTGTATCAAGACCCGAGGTCGCGCATTTATTTTCTCGAAGGGTCCCATCACAGTCGTCTGTTGCCGAACATCACGGGCAAGGCCGTGGTGTTCGTGAGGATGACGCCGGTGAAGGACGCGGAAGGACGGGATGCAGTCGATACGACCTTGGTCTCGTATACCAGAGTCGACAATCGCGTCCTGTCCGGCTTGCTGTCGCTGCTTCGTCCGCTCATCGGCAGCTCGGTGACGCGCAAGCTCATCAAAGGCGTGGAGACGGTCAATCGTTTGGGATTGGAGATGCGGCATCACCCGGAGCGCGTCATCTTTGAGGCGATGGATCCCCCGGCCTTGCCCACGGAGGACGTGGCCTTCCTCAGGGAGGCGCTCATGGAGACACACCAATCGGGCAAGGCCCGATCACAGTCGCCGGGGTCTCGATGAGCTCCCGCCACAGCTTCATGCTCATCTGCACGGTGGGCATCTTCTGTTTCGTCAGCTACAACATGGTTCGGATGCCGGTGTTGTCGTTGTTCGCAGAATCGCTGGGGGCCGGCCCGGAGCGGATCGGTTTGATTGTCTCGGTCTCGACCCTGACCGGGGTGTTGTTGAAATTGCCGTCCGGCGCCCTGTCGGATATCTACGGGAGACGATTCTTGTTGCGGATCGGAGTCGTGGCGTTCGGTCTGCCTCCGTTTCTCTACCCGTTCATCACGGATCTCGACGCGCTCACGGCGCTGCGGTTCGTGCACGGGTTGGCCACGGCAATCTTCGCTCCCAGCGCCTTGGCAACCGTCGCCGAACTGTATCGGGAACGGCGGGGCGCCGCGCTCGGGACCTACTCGGCCTGCACCCAATCGGGAGCGCTCCTCGGACCCTTCATCGGGGGATTGCTGATTTACGCCGCCGGCTTTTCCACCGCATTCGTCACGGCGGGACTCTTCGGCTGCGTCGCGGTCGTCCTTTTCTACAGTTTGCACCTCAACGTGGCGACCCCGCCTGCACGGGAGCAAGGAGTCACCGCCGTCTTGGCCGAAATGTGGAGGGGATTCGCGCTCGTGGCGAGGAATACGAAGGTGCTGATAACCAGTATGACGGACGGCGCCAAGATGATCGCGAACGGCGCGTTGATGGCATTCCTGCCGCTGTACGGCGTGGCGGCGGGACTCAACCCCGGGGAAGTAGGACTGCTCTTCACGGTCCAGGCCTTCACCTCGTTCTTCTCCAAACCGATCATGGGGCGCGTGTCGGACCGGGTCGGACGGATTCCGCTGATCATGCTGGGGCTCGTCATTTGCGCCGTGACGTTCGTTGCCATTCCGCATGTGTCGCTGTTTGCCACCCTGCTGTGCTTGTCCGCGGGCTTCGGGTTCGGGGAGGCCGTGGTCTCTTCCTCGTCATCCGCGTTGGTGGCGGACAGCTCGGAATTCAAAACACTCGGCGCCGGCATGGGCATGCAGGGCACAATCATGGACATCGGGCATGCAAGCGGCCCGCTACTCGCCGGTCTACTGATCGCCAACATGGGCTACGCCGCCGCCTTCGGCGTCATCGCCGGCGTGCAATTGGCGGCGGCCGCCCTGTTCTGGATCGCGATGAGGAGGACTCGATGAGGAAGAAGAATTTCGGTGATGCGATTATAATGAACCGGCCATGCGCGAATACACGACGGAAGACATCGTCATCGGCGTCGTCACCGCGGTGGGGATCATTGTCCTGATGGCTGTCTTCGTGTATGTCGTCAAGCAGATCATCATGAGGAAGGACTGATGTTTACAGGCATCGTGGAGGAGATGGGCGCCGTGACGTCCATCGAAAAAACGCTCGCCGGCGCGAGGATGGCTATCCTGGCTTCCACCGTCCTCGGTGATCTGAAAGTGGGAGACAGCATCAGCATCTGCGGAACCTGTCTCACGGTCGTGAGCAAAGGCGACAGAGACTTTTCCGTCGAGATCTCGCCCGAGACGCTTTCGGTCACCACGCTGGGTCAGTTGTCGGCCGGCGCGCCGGTCAACCTTGAACGGGCCATGAAGCTTAACGAGCGAATCGGCGGCCATCTCGTCGCCGGGCACGTTGACGGAGTCGGCACGGTCCGAAGCAGACATCAGGAAGGCAACGCCATTTTCTTGACGATCGAAGCGCCTCCGGACATCCTCCGCTACTGCGTCGTGAAGGGCTCGATCACGGTGGACGGAGTGAGCTTGACCGTCAACGCTCTCAGCGACCGTTCGTTCGACGTTGCCGTCATCCCGCACACCGCGAACGTCACTACGCTGGGGCTGAAGCAGGTCAACGACACGGTCAACCTCGAATCGGACTTGATCGGGAAGTACGTCGAGCGCTTGCTCCAAGAGCGAAGCCAGCTGCCGAAAAGCCGCGTGGTCATCGATAAGGACTATCTGCAGAAGAGAGGATTGATCTAGGGCGGATCAGTCTTTCAACAGCGCGCCGGCAATCCCTCGCTCTTCAATCTCTCTCGGGATCCGCTGACCGGATGAACCCCTAGAGATTTTCAGGACGACTTTTAGGGTTTTCCCTATGAGGGCGCCTGCACGTTTGATTGTATTTTCTAGGGAAACGTTCTGGCTGCGTTTCTCCCGAACAACGGACGCATGATTGCCGATAGCCGCCTCTTGCCTTTGCGCGTCGGAAGTAAACGTGGTAGAGAGTTGAGGACATCATGGCACGAACTGGCAAATCGACGCGGCGCGCCTCTCTCGCGGACCTGCAGCCTCCGGAACGCGCAAAACGTCCCGAGGCGTTAACCTCCCGCGAGCAGGAGATCATCGAGCTGATTTGGGCGGGGTTCAAGAACAAGGAAATCGCACAACGACTGAAAATCAGTGTCAAGACAGTTGAAGCGCACCGGGCCAACATGATGAAGAAGATGCGAGTGTCGAATACGGCCCAGTTGCTGAGAACTGCGATCCGCGAGGGCATGATCAAAATTCGGGTCGCGTAAGGCCCCTTGCGCGCTCAGACGGCGGTATTTTCGCACGTCCGCGACGCGCTCCTCGTCGGTGGACGAATGAATGGCTCCTTCTCTATCCCGCTCCGGGCCTCCTCACGGGTTTCGGTACCTGCCTGATTGGCTGACCGCCGAGGAAGAACAGGATTTGCTGAGGCAGGTCGGGACGTTGTCGTTCTCCGACGTGCGGATGCACGGGGTGACTGCCAGGCGAAAGGTCGTCCATTTCGGATGGGACTATGGCTATGAGTCCTGGCGCATTTCCCGTACCGACTTGGTGCCGGCTTGGCTCCGGCCTCTTCAAGACCGGGTCGCAAGGTTGATTCAGACGTCCGCCGCCGCCTTGGAGGAAGTGCTCGTCACACGATATGACCCGGGAGCCGGAATCGGATGGCACCGGGACGCGCCGATGTTTGGACCGACCGTCGTCGGCGTCTCCCTGGCAGGCCCCTGTCGGATGCGGTTTCAACGGAAGGAGCGCGGGACGAAGGAACAGGCCGAAATCCTCCTCGACCGGCGCTCGGCCTACATCTTATCCGGTGCCGCACGATGGCAGTGGCAACACTCCATCCCGCCGACGAAGGCATTGCGCTACTCCATCACGTTCCGAACCGTGATCAAGCAACAATCGCGTTCACGTCGGGACGATGTAATCCGGGATGGCGGATAGAGGAGCTTATCGAATCTGCCAGGCGGCTCTGCGCGTCATTCTTCCCCACTGACTTCCCCGCTGAGCTTGTTTCCCTGCGACCTACCGGTACATTCCGACCAGCTTCCACCGCGAATTGAGCC
>DASTSI010000047.1:0-5186 GCA_035760745.1 Nitrospira sp.
ACGTGGACACGAAATCCGGGAGCGGCGAGCAGGTGGCGGCAATGTGGGAAAAGGGACAGGGGCGGGAATTGGCCCTCTACTGCCTACAAGACACCTTCGTCACGTATGCCTGCTATTGCCGGATGAATTTCCGCCAGCCCCTATCCCGTGAGGTCGTGCTGCTTCAGCCCGACCTCGTCGATGTGGGATGACCGTCAGCGGGTAGGAGAGACTTCCGCCTGCTTCTTCTTCGACGCGGGCTTGGATGAGACCTTGCTCGCTCGCAGCGCCTTGATTTCCTCGTCACGATCGCGCAGCGCTCGTTTC
Organism: Nitrospira sp.; assembly: GCA_035760745.1. Lineage (GTDB taxonomy): Bacteria > Nitrospirota > Nitrospiria > Nitrospirales > Nitrospiraceae > Nitrospira_C. The sequence goes on from DASTSI010000047.1 coordinate 307, forward strand.
ATCCATTCCGATTCTCTCCGAAGCATGCTGATCTCCGTATCTTTCTTCGCCAATGTCTCCTTTATCTTTTCAACCTGATCGGCATCAATGGCGACTGATTCGTTTTGAGCGAAAGAGGCATTGACCGTCGACGAGGTGGGCTGGATCTTCCCGGCCCCCGGAGTCGCCGTCGTCGTGACCAGTGCCGTGGCAGGTTTTGGGGCAACTTTCGCCACGGGAAGGGTAGACGCAGGCGCCTTGGCCAACGCGTGGTAATCGATCACCATCGCCAGCAAGCCCGCCGATCCCCCTGCCGCGTAGGAAGGTGCATGCTCAACATGAGCCACGGACTCCGGCATGAATCCGCTGGGTTTCGTCCCCTTCGCGATCGTTACGTAGACTGCGTCGTTTTTGACGTAGAGAGTGCCCGTGGTGGGTTCAGAGCCTGACCCTGCCGATGAGGACACACGGAACCCGACAATCTGTTCGGGTTTCGCTTTTGATAAGCCTTGTGCGAGCAGGGGAGCGATAAATTGGGCGTCCTCATCGCTGAATATTCTCATCGGCCTGCCGCCACCAACGGACGGTCTCGATGACGCGTTCTGGCCTTCGTCGCTGTACAGCCCCTTGACGATTTTCAACATCGTCGCCTCATCGATCATGGCAGGATGGCTGGCCTCGAAGGACCAATCCTCCACTTCCTCCAGGTACACATTTCCTTTCGAGCTCTGCGCAATTTTGGATGTGCTCGAACAAGCGACCGCAACGGTCAGCACCGCACATATCAGGATGGCGAAGCCGGTTCGCTTGAGGAGAGCAGGAACGTGATTTCGTGTCATGGAGATCTCCTTGTGAGGATAGAGCGCCGAAGCTCGTGCGATATCGGTGAATTGCAAGCGAGGGCTTACCAGATCCCTAATCCCATCAGTGTCATGCTGAGGGCCAGCCATCCAAAGAGGCCCATCGCAATGATGGTTTCGAGCGTGACAGAGGAACCGGTCTTCTGCTTCCCTGCGGAATCGGCATTCCCGTTCATGGATTTTCTCCGCGGTTGCGAGTTCCAAAGATCCCGGAATGCACGGCTACGAAGCAAACTTTATGCCGTTTACAGGAGAAAGATCAGCGCGATCGGCGGCGAGTTTGAAGGGGGGTTCCTACGAGGTCTTGTGATGATCGGCAAGAATTCCGTGTGAATGAACCAGGCGAACTATTGCGCTGAAACCATCGTTTTCCTTTGTCTTACGCGCAAGGCAAGCTGTGGATAGAGTTCCCTCTGATAGCCGTCCCCTGTCGCCCCTCTGCCGACGTTCTTTGGACCAGTCACTGCGACGACCTTCAGCGCCTGCATGAAGCCACCTACAACAGAGGCAGTTCTCGTGCAGCGACGTTCGAACTTGGATCAGGCGTGAGGCAGAGAAAAAGATGAGGCAAACCGGGTCATCGGGGAGGAGTATCAGCGTAGAGCGTCGAGGCAGAGGTATCGTAGATGGCCAGGTCCAACAGGTCGCCGGGCTTCGAGGGGATGGCGGCCTTCTCCCAGACAACCGTGACGTTTCCGTCCGTCTTGCCCATTCCCTGCAGGGACGAACGTTTCGAATCACCCTCCACGAGAACGGATACGGTTGATCCCAGATACCGGCGATTCCAGTCATAGGAAATCCGGCGCTGGAGCTCAACCAATTCAGTCACACGACTCGATTTTACCTGCTCCGGGACATCGTCCGAGAGCTTCCTGGCCGCGATCGTGTTTTTTCGCTCGGAATATTTAAAGATATACGCAGCCTGGTACCGGACCTCTTCCAGCAACCGGAACGTATCCTGGAACTCGTCATCGGTTTCAGAACAGAACCCCGCAATCACGTCGGTCGTCAGGACAATATCCGGAAGTTTGTCCCGTATCTGATCGACAAGGGCCAGATAGTTTTCTCGCGTATACGTCCTGTTCATCAACTCAAGAAGCCGATCGTTTCCCGACTGCACCGGCAAATGAATGTGCTTGCAGATTTTCGGGTGAGAGACGATCGCATCGAGCAAGGCCGGCGGAAAGTCTTTGGGATGCGGGGAAGTAAATCGGACTCTCTCGATGCCCGGCACATCGGCGACGGCCAGCAATAGGCGGGCAAAGTCCCAGTCGCCGAACCGGTATGAATTGACATTTTGTCCCAGGAGCGTGATCTGCTTGAATCCCCGATCGGCCGCACACCGCGCCTCTTCGACGATTCCAAGCGGTTCCCGCGACCGTTCTCTTCCCCTTGTATAGGGAACGACGCAGAAACTGCAGAAATTGTCGCAACCGCGCATGATGGCGATCCAGGCATTCACGCCGTCTCGCCGTTCCGGGAGCACGCCTTCGTACGTTTCGTATTCCGAGAGATCGACCGCAAGTTGCTTTGACGCGCCCTCCTGTTCCTGGCCCTGCAACGCGTTCACCAGCAGCATCGGCAACTGACGGTACGAATCCGGTCCGGCAAGCACATCGACGAGCGGCTCCCTCTGCGTCAATTCCTCCTTCAAATTTTGAGCCATGCACCCGAGCACGCCGACGACCAGAGGCCGTTGTTGTTTCAACGCCCGCAAGTCGGCCAAGTGAGTATAGACTTTGTTATGTGCGTTCTCACGAATGGCGCAGGTATTCATGAGAATAACGTCCGCTCGCTCGCGATCCTCCGTAAAGACAAACCCTTCACGGAGCAGCAGCGAGCGGACCAATTCGGAGTCGTACTCGTTCATCTGGCAGCCGAAAGTTTCGAGATGGACGACGGGATTCATAGCGTCGCGACTCGCATGACCGGCGCCGACGACAGCACATGGTCCGCCGGGCTTAACCGCCCAACCGCCCATCGGTTGGACAGGCCGGACAGGACGACCGGTCTAATGGTGTTCGTAAGTTCCGAAGAACAGGGGACAGCCACGCGCAAGAAATTCGGCGTGGTTCCTACTTGAAAGCCGTCTATCCGCCCACTCTCGAAGAGTACAGGAACCGTCGAGCCAAGATATCGTTCCGCGAAAGCCATTCTCTTCACCCGAGCGCATTCGGACAAACGCTTCGTTCGCTCAAGGGTTACGCCCGCTGGAACCGGATGGGGCAGCTTCAACGCGGCGGTACCGGGGCGGGGAGAGTAGGGGAAGACATGGAAATACGCGAAGGGCAGATCTTGGGCCAGGGAGAGCGTCTTCTGAAACGCCTCCTCGGACTCTCCGGGGAATCCCACCATGAGATCGGTTCCCAGTCCGAGGTCAGGGATCCACCGAACGGCTCGCTCGATGAGCCTGACATACTCGGCGACACCGTACGGACGATTCATGGCGGTCAGAACTTTGTCGTCACCACTCTGGAGCGGGATGTGAAGATAGGGACAAAGTTTAGCCGAAGCGCCCATGTGCGCGAGCAAACCGTCCGTGACGGTCGTCGGTTCGATGGATGAAATCCTGATCCGGTCCAGTCCACCGACAAGTTCCAATTCGCGGATGAGAGCCAGAAGGTCCCGGCCTCCCTGCCGGTACTGCCCCACGTTGACCCCGGTCAAGACGACTTCACGATAGCCTCTCGCGACCAATGCTCTCGCTTCTTGAAGGACATCTTCCACGACTCTGCTGCGCTCGCGGCCCCGGGCAAAGGGGATCAGGCAAAAACTGCACATGACATTGCAGCCGTCCTGTATCTTCACCGGAACTCTCGTGGAGTCCGGTTCGCCGTACTCGGCCGTGACAAAATCTCCCCGGTCGATGGATCGAGAATACAGCACTTCGGCGGCAGGCGCTTTTTTCAAGTGCGTCGATGCGGGAAGAAACGACGGAAGATCCTCCTTGAATTGATTGCCGACGATCAAGTCGATGCCTGGGATTTTCCTCAGCTCGTGAACGCCCGTTTGCGCATAACAACCCGTTACCGCCACGAAGGCTTCCGGCGACTGCCGCAGCGTCTTCCGAATCAGGTAACGGCACGTCCGTTCTGCATCTTCCGTCACCGAGCAACTGTTCAGGACGAGAAGGTCGGTCGGTTCACCGAGATCCACAATCTCATACCCGGCCTTGCGAAGCCGAGACTCAAGGGCGGCCGTCTCGGCCTGGTTAAGCCGACAACCGATGGTATGCAATGATGCGCGTTTCATGGGGAAGACATTATAGAGACCGGCGAACGAGGCGGGCAAGGGAAGCGTCGGGCATCGGAGATGAAGGTTGAAGAGGAATTGTGGCCGTGCTAGCATTCAGTATCCATCCTCTCAGAAGTGAGTCTGTCGTGGCGAATGCCGGACGCGCAGCACTCGTGCTCTTGTCTTTCCTCGTGTGCTTTCCACCCGCAGTCGGTCTGACGCGCGAAGCGTTGCCGTCTGAGCCGGACATCAGTACGAGAGTCGACGAATTGTATGACCATGAGGCCAGGCTGTTCCTCGCGCTCTACTCACTCAGCGGCAACGGCCAGATCGACTACGTGACCGGCCGTCTGGTTCAGGAATACGCCAGAAGCAATTACGGCAATCCCGTATACCAAACTGAAGCCTTCCCATTGTTTTATTGGTGGGACCACACCATGTGGAACGACCCCGAGCAGGACGGCGTGAACGGCAACGAACGCGTCTATCAAGAAAACATCGAATTTGACTTTTCCCGCTACAAGCCCTGCACCTTCAACGGTCAGCCTTGCTGACCGACTCGCCCTACGCTCTGAAGCCCGAATGCCGGCTCGCTGAGATTCTCGATTCTGTTCAACGCTGGAAGCGCGCCGGTGCTATTCTGACCGCGCACGTCCCACATCGCCACGGATGACGGTCCACCGTCCATGAGCACCGGCTCGTTCGCGCAACTGCTCGCTAACAGACGCATCGCGTTGATGCTGCCGCTCGGGTTCGCCTCCGGGCTTCCTCTGGCCCTCACGGCCGGCACGCTTCAGGCTTGGCTCA
>DASTSI010000048.1:0-11805 GCA_035760745.1 Nitrospira sp.
TGCATAGCGTATCAGCTCGGCGGTCGTCCGCAATTGCAGTTTCTCGAGGAGCCGCGCTCGGTACGTGCTCACGGTCTTCACGCTTAGTTTGAGCTTGGCCGCCGCCTCCGAAACTGTACAGCCTTTGGCCAGAAGCGACAACACCTCCATTTCCCGCCCTGACAGCAGAAACGGAGGGAGGAACGCCTCGGGCGAGGCGTTCTCCGACTCCAGCGCCTTCCCCAGCGCCGGACTCACGTACGACCGGTTCGTCAGGACCGTGCGGATGGCCTCGCGCAATTCGTCGGGCGCCGACTGTTTTGTCAGGTAACCCGAGGCTCCGAACGAGAGCGCCAGCCGCAAGTACTGGAGCTCTCCATGCATGGTGAGCATCAGGCATTTCGTTCCCGGGCGGACTTGCTTGATCCGCTTCAAGAGCGACAGGCCGCTGTGATCGGGCAGGACAATGTCCACGATCGCGAGCTCGACCGGCTCCGCACGTAAGACGGCCAGGGCGCTCTGCCCGGTGGCCGCTTCGCGAATCTGCGCTGAGGGAATTTCGTCCTGGATGACTTGTTTGATGGCTTGACGAAGCAGTGGATGGTCGTCGATGACAAGAATGACCATGGACCGGTACGCCGGATATCGCAACTGGCTAATTGACTCGGACGATCGGATCTGAGAACGGCTGAACCCATATAGCAGACAAAATGCAGCCCGTATGTCGGGTGCCGTCCTACAGGAGCCGGGTCACTCCCATTCATTTCTCAGCGTGAGGCACGGAACATCGCTTCGGCAAGGAACCGGCAGGTTACGGTCGGAGGGTGGCACGATCTGGTGGAGTGCGCGGCGGCCGGGAAGGATGGCCGTGAACAGGCTTTGGTCCCGCTTCGCGGGCTTGTCTTTCACAAACGATGATTGTGGGGGCCGAGCCATGTCGGCTGGTCGTTAAACGGAGGCGCCCGGCTTGAATCAGGCGCTCCACCTCGCAAAATACCATAAACCAATGCAGATGAGGCAGTCTCATGGCCAGGCGTTCTAGGGTGCAGTCCGGAATCACCGCGACCAGATCGATGATGTCTTGGGCCTGGTACTTTTTCATCGGTGCCCTCCTGCCAACACTCCGTTGAGACTCTTTCAGAAGCTTTAGCGAGTGGCAGCAGGCAAATACCGTTCCCCTTGCAGAGATCCCGCCTTCACGGAAATATTCATGAGAATGAAAAGCGCTCAAGAATCCGGGTGGGAACGAGTTCTCTTCAGCGGGCTCTTCGCACAGCGAACGGTGAGCGAAAACGCTCGGTTCTGAGGATCTCAGGTCCAGGCAGACGTCAAGACGTCCGTCGGTGAGCGCCAGTGAGGAGCCCAAGCCAGAGCGATGAGCTTGACCGAGATGTTGCTTTTCGTCGGTCTCACCGAGATTGTCTCGAGTGCCTCGCCGAGAGGGTCCGTCGCGGCCGTGAGCATCTCGCTCTCGGACTTGAACTGCTGCTCCAGATCGGCAAGTTGCTGCTGAAGCGCCGCCACGTTTTCTTCCGCCAAGCTCACGTCTTTTGACTCCTTGAACACGCGGCCTGCGCTTCGGATGGCCGTGGTGGCCCGCCCGATGTTGGCGGCGCTGATCGTTTTGCGGCCGAGAAACGCCCCGAGGATCGAGGCACCCACCGAGATCGCAGCCTGGACTTGGCTGCTGCGCGACTCCGCCTCCTGCTTCTCCTTCTGTTGCTCCGCCCGCCTGATCCGCTCCTGGATCATGGCGATCTTCGGGGCATATTTTTGGCGCAGCAACTGGACGGCTTTGTCCCGCTCTTCCCGGCCGGCTTGCTGCAAGCGAACGCGGAAATCCCGCTCCGACTCCCCCGGCTTGGAAGTGGCCTTGGTGCTCGGGCTGCGGAACAATTCGAGCTTCCGGGTCCGAAACAGCCACGCCGCAAAATCTTTGCTCCAATCCCCATAGCTCTTGGCATTGCCGGCACGAGCCGGCAATGAGAGGAATTGCCCTGCCGCGGCGGGAATCTTCTCAAGATCGGCGACCGGCACGTCGGCGGGCGACGCATGATCCCAATCAATCGGCACCGGTCCGTCGCCGATCGGACACAAGACCGTCAGGTCCTCGGTGCTCTCGATGCGGTTTTTTGGATCTGAGAAGCCGATCTGTGCCGACGCCAGCAGCATGGGTCTATATACGAGCTTCTCTCCATCGGGCTTGGTGCCGCGCAACGGTATGAAGTATTGCGGGACGTCGGCCGGCAGCATCGGCCGGGCGACGAGGGATGAGGAACCGGGGACCAGGCGGTCTCCAGCCTCTCCCGCTTTACCTCTCGCCTCGCCGTCCGAGGCTTCCATTACCGCCCGCTTCCGAGGCTCCATCAATTCCTTGATTTGTTTCCTGGTGAGCGGGCCGCGGAGGTACGATAAGCACCAACGCGTCTCGAACACGACCGGTTCATCCTCATGGACGTTGTTCATCAGGAAGATGCGGTTGCCGAGCGCCGCCAGCGTCTGTCCCATCCGCGCCCTGTCGAAGGTCTTTCCCGCACCGGCCGATGCGCCCTCCAATCCTTCCAACACCCGGGCCTTGTCCCGCTCCGTTTGCAACCGTCCGATGAACCAGGTGCCCGTATTCGCGAGACCTTTGTAATCCAGGTCGACGGGATTCTGCGTGGCGAGCACCACGCCGAGTCCAAACGCCCGCGCTTGCTTCAACAGCGTCATGAGGGGAAGTTTCGAGGGCGGGTTGGCCACCGGGGGGAAATAGCCGAAAATCTCGTCCATATAGAGCAAGGCGCGCAAGCTGTTCGTCCCGGACTGCGCTCTCATCCAGCCCACCATCTGGCCGAGCAGCAGCGTGACGAAGAACATCCGCTCGGGGTCGTTCAGGTGCGCGATGGAAAAGATCGCCATGCGCGGCTTACCGCTCCGCGTGTAGAGCAAGGACTGGACGTCGAGCGCATCCCCCTCGAGCCACGCTTGAAAACCCGGCGCGGCCAGCAGATTGTTCAGCTTCATCCCAAGGGCAAAGCGCTCTTTCGACGGGAAAAACGACTCCACGTCCATGACGCCGACCTTGGATACCGGCGGCTCTTGGATGGCATGGATCAATCCGGCGAGATCGAGATCCTGGCCTTGCTTCCATGTTCTCTCAAGAATCGTGGACAGAAAGATATGCTCCCGGCTCTGAATCGGATCGGCCTCGATCCCGAGCAATCCCAGCAAGCCGGTGGTGGTCGTACCGGCCCGCTCCCGCAGGACCTCGTCATCCTCCATGATGTCGCGGGACGGAGCTTTAAACGACTCCAAGATTGAGACCGGCAGACCCGCGTTGCTTCCCGGGGTATAGATCGTGAAGTCCGCGGCATCTCGAAGACGTTTGATTCTTGCTCCGTCCTGGTCCCAGGAAGCCAAGCCTTTCTTCCAGAGGTCCGCCTGTTGCGCGGCGTATTCCGCCGGAGACAGTCCCTTTTTCCGCGCATCCTCCTCGTTGATCCAGGGCCGAAAATCCTCCCCGTTGAGGTCCGGAAAGGTCAGCAGCAGGTTTCCGAGATCGCCTTTGGGATCGATGATGATGGCCGGGATATTGTCGATGGCCGCCTCTTCGAGAAGCGCCAAGCACAGGCCGGTTTTCCCGCTCCCTGTCATGCCGACGCAGACGGCGTGCGTGACGAGATCCTTCGAGTCATACAGCAGCCATCCCGATTTCGGCCGCTTTGTGGCGAGATCATAGGACCGGCCGAGATAGAAGACGCCGAGCTTCTCAAAGTTCTCCGCGCCGCCTGTCCTCACAGGCGAGCTGCTTGTCGGCGGGGTCGAACTTTTGCGCGGCATCGGCCCTCGGGAATCTTAGGAGATCACGCGGTGGACCGGCGCATTGTAGGGCGATGCCTGTTCCGCTGCAAGGGTGAGGGAAGCTTCAGCCGCGGCAGGGACTACGGCAGAGGGAGGGGAAGGGCCGGGGAGACGGCTCGCCTGTGGCCGCCTCCCGCATCTTGGTTGGTCGTTCAGCTTCGGCAGGCGATCTTCATGGATTCGATATCGTTTGCCATGTCGAGCTTCCCGAGATTGGGTACCCGTGGACCGGGAACGAATGCCAATTCCGTCCCCTTGAAGTCCTTATCCTCGTACGCCGGCACTTTGGCCTTCGATCCCACGATGACGCTCTCGATGTCGTTGTTCCATTCTCCCCAGGAGATTGTTGAGCGTGGCCAACTCTTTCGGTCCCTGCAACTTCATGTGCGGCTCGTCCATGTCGAAGTTGCCGTCTTCCGCTTGTCCTCGCCCCGGACAAGTCCGGTCCAAAGCAAAAATCCGTCGGTCGTTCCAAGGCTAAGATTTAAGATTGAGGAAGGGACCCGCTTCCGTTCGCGGAGTCTCCCCGGCTGCCCCCTGTCATTCTCACCAGGCCGGCGTTCTGCTGTAACTCGCGATCCAGGATCCGCAGCATCCGGATATGAGCCGTCCGATCGGCATCGAGATCGGATGCGAACAATCTATCGTACCGCTCTTGCAGAAACGCGCCGAATTCTGCGTGCCTATCAGCCGGAACATGCATGAGATCGGCAAGGGACGCCACATACTGCCCGCTTCCGCTTGCGATATCGTGACGCAAATTCTCGAACGCGACCCCGCTGAAGAAGTTGAGCTTCTGCTCCTCCTTCACCAATCCGTCAGCCGTGAAGAGCGAGTCCGGGCTCGTGCTGGAGAAGAACTTGACCGTCGTATCGACCGTCGCTTTGGTCGTGTTACAGGCAGGGAGGAGCAGGACGAGGGCGAACAGGGCCGGCCCCAACATCTCCGTTTCAGTCATCCGCGCAAACATACAACCTCCTATTATCAGATAAGCCCCGCCGCGCCGATCATGCGTGACTGCCTGCTCGGGGACGGAGCGGCGGTCGCACTAGGGCATCACCGGAAACGGCTCCGTGTGTGAGCACGTTGTCCTCGACGGTCGTCTCTTCGAATTCCGGATGAGCACCTGGAGGAATGTCCAGTACGTCTTCCAGGAGCGAGAGGTATTCCGCGTGGCTTCCCTCCAGATCTTTTTCCATGCAGGCAAGACTCCAATTGAGCAACCGCTTCATTGCGGCCCTCCTTTCGTGATCGTCTCGAATATTCCGGCTATTTGGTCGCGTGCGTCTTGAACCAATTGTCCGTCCAGCGCTTCACCTCTGCCTTTCTCTTTCCATACCGCTTCTGCACTCCCCTCGAACTTCTCATAGTGGCCCTCGATCACGAGCATATCGTCGTCGGTGAACTTCCCCCATCGCTTCTGATCTCCTTTGAATTGTTTCCAGTTTCCTTCGAACTGGTCCCTGTTCACGACCTGGCACACGAACCATTCGACGGCTCGGGCTGCATGGTATCCGTCGCTTTCTCACTAGGGCCTTGATCGTGAACATTGGCGGGGCTCAGGATGAGCGCGAGCACCAACATCGGCAGCGGATCGACGGTCATCGGAACACATCTCCTTTCCCCGGGACTCTCCCCGCCCAGGCACGACAGTCCATTCCGCCGTGGTACGTCGGCGTGCCCTCTCTTCACTTAGGCAAGGACCAGGCCCGGAGCCGCCCAAGGAAAGAACCCCACAAGGCTCAAATATCTAGGGAAACCACTCAGCGTAGTGACGTGGGGTCGGGTCTGAAATCTGTCCTTCTCGACAGATTGTCAGGAGGAATGAAGAGAGAGAAAGGGAAAGCCGCTAATGTTCCGAGGACTTCCGAGAAGAGGGACAAGTTGTCCCGTAATGGTCGACGACCGTCGTCTGGTCGGTCACCACTCCTTGAAGATGAGGAATACCGCTCCCACCATGAGGCCGAAGCCGGCCAGGTAATTCCACTTGAGCGGCTCCTTCAGGTAGAGAACGGAAAACACGCAAAAGACGATGAGCGTAATGACCTCCTGAATCGTTTTCAATTGCGCCGCGGTGAATTCGTAATGGCCGATGCGATTGGCGGGCACTTGGAAACAATATTCCACGAACGCGATCCCCCAGCTGACCACGATCGCCGTCCACAAGGGCGTGTCTTTGTATTTCAGGTGACCGTACCAGGCCAGGGTCATGAAAATGTTCGAGACGGTCAGCAGAAGGATCGTGCGCATGGGCCTCCTTGGTCTATTGGGCCGCTGGCTGGCAGTCGCCGCCGTGACCCTGCTGTTCGTTGCTTTTCATTGAAAGAGCCGGGATGCCGTCCAGGTGAGTTGCTCGGGCCCTCGTAGAGACTCTGTCGCGGAGGCAAGCGATGGTCAACGACTGGCCAGTCCCCTAAACCAATGAGCAGGCGCCCATACGGCCGGATCCGTCCCCTAGAGCCCCGCTTCCCTCAGGACCTGCCCCGTGTAGGACCGTTTTGCCTTGGCGATCTCTCTCGGCGGTCCTTCCGCGACGATCTCGCCGCCGCGGTCTCCGCCCTCCGGTCCCAAATCGATGATCCAATCCGCGTTCCTGATCACGTCGAGATTGTGCTCGATCACGAGGACGGTATTGCCGGCCTCCACCAGCCGGTCGAGCACGTCGAGCAGGCGCTGCACGTCGGCGAAATGGAGGCCGGTCGTCGGCTCGTCAAGAATGTACATCGTCCGGCCTGTCGCACGCTTCGACAACTCACGCGACAGTTTGACGCGCTGGGCTTCGCCGCCCGAGAGCGTCGTGGCCGATTGACCGAGCTTCACGTAATGAAGCCCGACGTCGTGCAGCGTCTGAAGCTTCGCCTTGACCAGCGGAATGGGATCGAAAAATTCCAGCGCCTCGTCCACGGTCATATTCAGCACGTCGGCAATGCTCTTTCCTTTGTAGAGGATTTCGAGCGTCTCGCGGTTGTATCGTTGGCCCTTGCACACTTCGCAGGTGACATAGACGTCGGGAAGGAAGTGCATTTCGATCTTGATCAGGCCGTCGCCCTGGCACGCCTCGCAGCGCCCGCCTTTGACGTTGAAACTGTAGCGACCAGGCTTGTAGCCGCGCACGCGAGACTCGGGCATATTCGAGTACAGGTCTCGGATATGCCCGAAGAGGCCGGTATAGGTGGCGGGGTTTGAGCGCGGCGTACGCCCGATTGGCGATTGGTCGATGTCGATGACCTTATCGAGCGCGTCCACGCCCTTCAACTCTTTGCAGCCGTCGATCTTGGGCTTCCTGTGATAGAGCAATTGGGAGAGCGAGTGGAAGAGGACTTCCAAAACGAGGGTGCTCTTGCCAGACCCGGATACGCCCGTGACGCAGGTCAGTAAGCCCAACGGAATCTTCACGGTCAGATGCTTCAGGTTGTGCTTGTGGGCATCGACTACGGACAGCACACCTTTGGGTTTTCGCCGCCGCTCCGGCACTGCCACGGTCTGGAGGCCGCGTAGGTATTGTCCGGTGAGCGAGTGGGGATCGGCCATGATTTCCTTCGGCGTTCCCTGGGCCACCACATGGCCTCCGTGGGAGCCGGCGCCCGGACCCATGTCGATGATGTGATCGGCCGCCGCCATCGTTTCGGCGTCATGCTCGACGACGACGACGGTGTTCCCGAGATCGCGCAAACGTACCAGCGTCTGCAGCAGGCGCCGATTGTCCCGCTGGTGCAGACCGATCGACGGCTCGTCCAAGATGTACAGCACACCGACCAGCCCGGACCCGATCTGCGTGGCAAGCCGGATCCGTTGGCCTTCGCCGCCGGACAGGGTTGCGGCGGCCCGGTCCAGCGTCAGGTAGTCGAGTCCCACGTTCACGAGGAATCCCAGCCGCTCGCGGATTTCTTTCAAGATCCGCTGCGCAATCATCATTTCGCGCTTGGTGAACGTCAGGGTCGAAAAGAATTCCGCGGCGGCCCGGACGGAGAGGTGCGTCACCTCGGCGATGGACCGTTTCGCGATCTTCACGGAGAGACTTTCCGGCTTGAGCCTCGCGCCGTGGCACACCTCGCACGGCTCCAATTGAGTGAAATCTTCGTCCTCCGGGCATCCCGGCGTCACGGTATACCCGATGCCGTCGCACGCGGGACAGGCACCGTGGGGGCTGTTGAACGAGAAGATGCGCGGGGTGATCTCCGGATAACTCACGCCGCAACGAATGCACGCCGATCGTTCGCTGTATAACAGCGTGCGTCCGTCCTCGGTCAGGACGCCCACCAGCCCGCCGGCGAGCTTCAACGAGGTCTCCACCGAATCGGCCAGCCGGCGCATCAAGGCCTCGCCCGGCTTCATGATCAGCCGATCCACGATCACGTCGATGTCGTGCTTCTTCTGCTTGTCGAGGACGATGTCGTCGCCGAGATCGACGGTCTGCTTGTCGATACGGGCCCGCACGTAGCCCGCCCGGCGCATCTCCAGTAACTCCTTTCGATATTCGCCCTTTCGGCTGCGAACGATGGGCGCCAGAATCTGAAACTTCGTCCCTTCCGGCAACGCCGCGATCGCGTCCACCATCTGCTGCACCGTCTGAGCCGTGATCTCCTGGCCGCATTGGAAGCAGTAGGGTCTCCCGACACGGGCGAACAGCAGGCGAAGGTAATCGTAAATTTCCGTGACTGTTCCGACGGTGGAACGCGGGTTGTGGCTGGTGCTCTTCTGTTCGATGGAAATCGCCGGGGACAGGCCTTCGATCGAATCGACGTCGGGCTTCCCCATCTGCTCAAGGAATTGACGGGCATAGGCCGACAGCGACTCGACATACCGCCGTTGGCCTTCCGCATAGATGGTGTCGAAGGCGAGGGACGACTTGCCGGACCCGCTCAGGCCGGTGATCACGACCAACTTGTCGCGCGGGATCTCGACGTCGACATTCTTGAGATTGTGCGCGCGGGCACCTTTGACGACGATCGAATTCATCATGCGACGCGGATTATACCATCCGGCGTTCACCCTGTTGAACGCGACCATCGGCGGACAACACCCATAGCGCGATCCGGTTTGAGGCTTCGTCGCCTTGACAAAGCCGGAAACCGGGTGCTACCAGACTCGAATGGTCAAAGCTGAACCGCAGCCGGCGGCGCCCCACTCGGAACCCGTCTCGACATGGTCCGGCCGGGCACGCGAGCAGGCGGTTCAGCGCATGTTCACGGCAATCGCCGGCGTGTACGATCTCAACAATACCCTCCTGAGCTTCGGGCTGCATCACCGCTGGAAGACACTCACCGCATCCCTGATCCCGAGTATCGAGCATGGCATGGCACTGGATGTCGGAGCGGGCACCGCGGATCTCGCCCTTCTGCTGGAGCCGCGCATGGGCCTGAAGGGCCGCGTGATCGCGTCGGACCTGAATCATGCGATGTTGGCCGAAGGACTGAAGAAGGTCGCCCGGAAGGGAAAGGCGGACAAGATCCATTGTCTCCAGGCCAATGCCGAACAGTTGGGGTTTGCCGATAACACGTTCGATGCCGTCACGACCGGCTTCTGCATGCGCAATGTCGGCAATCTGGTTCAAGCGGTGGGCGAGATCCGGCGAGTCATGAAGCCGGGCGGCACGTTCGTCTGCCTGGAATTTTCACGGCCGGTCTTCGGATGGCTTCGCGCGGTTTACGACTGGTATTCGTTCACGCTGCTGCCCTGGATCGGCACGAAGGTCGCCCGTGACACGACCGGCGTCTACGAATACCTGCCGGCATCGATCCGGACGTTTCCCGATCAGGAACGGCTCTGTTCGGTGCTTCGTGAAGCGGGCTTCCGTGACGTGTCCTACCGAAACTTGACCGGCGGCATCGTGGCGATACATGTCGCAACGAAATGAAATGTTGAGTCTTGAATCTGTGGCCTCCGGAACGGATTCCAGGTTCAACATTGAACATTCGGCATTGGCGCACTTATGAACTCAGTTTTGTATATCTTTCTTCCCTGCAAGAAGGTCTATCCCATCGGCATCACGTACCTGGCGGACTTCATCCACCGGCGCAAGCCGGAGGTCCGACAGCGGATCTTGGACTTGTCGCTCTACCCCGTGTCCCAACGAAGTCGAGCCATTCGCGACGCCGCCACGGAGTTCAAGCCCGACCTGGTGTGCTTTTCCTGGCGAGACATCCAAATTTTCTCTCCGCATGAGGGCGATTCCTCGCTCGAGCATGCGTTCAATTTCTACTTTGCGAGCAACCCGCTCAAGCGCATCGTCGCCTCTTTCGAAGGGCTAAAGCAGCTCTACCGCTATTACAGCCACATCTATACGATCCTGTCCTATCCCTGGTTGATCCGAAAAGAATTCCCGAAGGCCGAGATCATGATCGGCGGCGGAGCCTTCACCGCCTTTGCCGATCAGCTCATCGAGAAATTGCCGGAAGGAACGATCGGAATCCTGGGCGAAGGCGAGGACGCGATCCTCAAAGTCCTCGAAGGGCGGTCGCTGGAAGATGAGCGGTACATCATCCGCGACGGCAACCAGGTGCGTAAAGGACGGCAAGGCTCGCCGGCCCTCCTCGATGCGCTGACCGTCGATCTTCCCTATGTGACCTCGATCTTCCCTCAGTACCGCGACTACCAGGGCGAGGCGATCGGCGTCCAGACCAAGCGCGGCTGCCCCTACGATTGCGCGTTCTGCCTGTACCCCTATATCGAAGGGAAGCGCGTCCGTTACCGGCCGGCCCAGATGGTGGTCCAAGACATCGCGCAGCATTACCGCCAATGGGGCACGCGGCGATTCTGGTTCACCGACGCACAGTTCATCACCGGCAAGGAAGCCTATCCGCAGTGTACGGAAATCCTCGAACGGATCATCAGCGAGCGCATGGAAATCGAATGGTCCGGGTACATTCGGACTTCCTTGATCACCCCCGATTTGGCGAAGCTGATGGTGAGATCGGGAGTCGGTGATCTGGAAGTCGCCATCACGTCCGGCTCCCAGGAAGTCCTCAATAACCTGCACATGGGATTCAAACTGGAGCGGCTCTACGACGGCTGCCGATATCTTTCGGAGGCGGGATTCAGGGGGAAGGTGATCCTCAATTACTCGCTCAACAGTCCCAAGGAGACCGAGGAGACGCTGCTACAGAGTGTCGAATCCTATAAAACCGTCGCCTCCATCCTGGGTGAGGACCGGGTATTCCCACTCATGTTCTTCCTCGGCATTCAGCCCAACACCGACCTGGAGCATCGACTGTTGGAAGAGGGCTATCTATCTGCCGGATACAATCCCCTGATGCTGACGCCGACGAGCATCCGAAAGCTCCTCTACAACCCCGCGCCGCTGAATAGGATTATCGCCAAGGCCTGCCTGAAGGCCTGGGAGAAGAAACGCGGGAGCCGGGACCCGAGGAAGTGGACGGGATCGCTCTCGCAAACTGAAGCGGGATCCGCCCGCTACGCTGATACCAGCCTGCAGCGCGGCATCGAGGGCAATTCCGGTCGCGATGCGCTCCTCTCGCTGGAGGAGATTCTTGGGTCCCGTCATTCTTCCGGCGTTCCTTCGCCGAGCCCCAAAACCCATTTGAGGTCCGCCAGTTAGTCGGACCAAGGCTCCGCCAAGGACCGGCCGATCCCCGCGTTCTCAGGCCCTGCTCCTCCCGCTTCGCCTTATTGCATTCGAGTTTCACGCGGTGCTATCATGACCCCTCTTTTACACCGGGGAAGCTCGTCAACCAATTGGTTTTTCAGATAATTACAGCGGTTCTCCCTCGGCTGTGAGAGCGCCTGGAGGAGGCATCTCGATGTACAAGACTATCTACATTCCTGTCGACAACTCGGACCATTCCAATACGGCGGTCGATGTCGGCGTCCGTATGGCCAAAACCTTTGGGTCCAAGATCGTCGGCAGCCACGTGTATGCCGCCAAAATGCACGACAAACGCTTCAAGCAAATGGAGGCAGGACTGCCCGAGGAATACCACGATGAGAAGGAACTCGACCGGCAGCGCCAGATCCATGACTCAT
>DASTSI010000049.1:0-7953 GCA_035760745.1 Nitrospira sp.
AAGATGGACTCGCTTATTTGGAGAAGCGCCGGGCTGATGTCATCGGTGAGAATGAAAAAAGACACTCGCCGTCCCCTGGCACCATTGAACGGGAATGCGCGGTCCTCATGGCCGTCCTCAATTTGGCCGTTGATATGGACTTGCTCGATAAGAATCGCTTAAAGCGCCTGCCAGTCCCTGAATACGTCAAGCGCGAGCGCGTTCTGGAAGGCTGGGAGTTGCTCAAGCTGAAGGAAACCGCGTCTCCGACTGTCTGGCGCCTTGTGATGGCTGCCCTCCAAACCGGCTTGCGGGAGAATAAGCTAATAGAGACTCATCAAGAATGGTTGACGAAACGGGGCGACGGTCATTGGCTTGCCCCTTCACCAGGGCAAACGAAGATTAAGGGCGTGCCTAAAATTCTTCCAATTAATCATCTAGCCTATGAGGCCTTGTTTGGAGGCGTGGCCAGGATCAGCGGAAGATTCTTCGGCCAATGGAAGGATGGCAATTCCTTCAAACACAGTTGGACTAGGACATGCGAACGAGCCGGCGTCCATGATCTGCACTTCCATGACCTGAGGCACACATTTTCGACCTGGCTCACTCAGTGCGGTGTTGACTATGCGGTGATCCAGACTTTGAAGGGCGAACCGCTGCCCGGTTCCGCGAAGTATTACATCCATAACTGGGACAGCCGGCTGCGTGATGCCGTCATGCGATTAGAGGGCTTCACGAGGTCGCTTTTGGCTGGAGAAGGCGTCAAAAAGGGCACCGAGGTGCCACTTAGTGCCACTCAGGTGCCACCTTCCTACGTAGAACGATCTCTAAGTATGCGGAATGTGGTGCCGAGGGACAGAATCGAACTGTCGACACCAGCCTTTTCAGGGCTGTGCTCTACCAACTGAGCTACCTCGGCACTGAGGTCAATTCGAGTGGATGGGCGGGCCATTTTCTGTACAGGAACGAGCCATAAAAATCAAGCACAGCGGACGGGCCCGTGATGTAGTCCTTGACGCCACGCTCAGTCCTTGCTCCCGCCTCCGCAGGTCCAAACGCCTCACTCAGGTAACAATGTCGGAGGTACGTGATTTGGTGTGTCATCGCGGTCGGGCATATGAATCGCTCTAGCCATCCGGATGACTCCCGTCATGCAGACGGGATCGTGCCCTGCGCGATGTCCTCGACGGAGCCGACTCCTTCATGGGCGATCTGAGGTCCGAAGACATTGGGAGAAGGCTGGCGGAGAGGGAGGGATTTGAACCCTCGGTAGAGGTTTTAGCCCCTACAACGGTTTAGCAAACCGTCGCCTTCGGCCACTCGGCCACCTCTCCATACAATACAATCGATGTTGTTGTGCCTGGATTCCCGATCAGGTCGAGTCGCACTCCATGACAGGATTGCCGGCGAGCGACCGTGATCATACCTCAGCCGTATGGGAGGTACAAGCGCTTTAGCAGAGAGAAAGAAGACTACTCGACTTCGAATTGTGCCGCACGAGGATTGTCATTCCAGGACGTCATTCGCCCGAACAGAACCGCGGAATCTCGCGGCTCGGAACAGGTTGCAGACGAGACAGTCCTATCTGACGAGAAGGACTTTCTCCAAGATGTTTCCTCGTGAGACGTGCAGCGTACCTTAGTTCCACGTCGCTCGGTCGAAGGACGCCGCTCGCCGAGAGCATTTGGAGCGCGGCTCGCATTCGACGGCGTCGAGCCAGGTGTCGCCTAATGGAGTCGATCGGTGAAGAAAGCGTAGAAATCATGTTCCTCCTCCGGTATTCGAGACCGTCACATCCAGAGAATCCGTCCCAAATCTTCATCAATGCCTCGAGGGCGCTGGCATTGAGTACAGCGGGCGAACAGTTTGGGGGACTGCGGCGGCATGTCGCCCCGGAGCACCAGTTGGTAGGTATGGCAGCCGCAGCAGGGACAGGCCTTCCCGCGAAGTTCCCTTCGAACCGCACCGATCTTACCCATTTGCTTCTGCATGGGGTCCTCCCAGATCATGATCAGTTTCGCCCGCCATGTCGGCCATAGTGCGGCATGCCGGACAGTTTGAAAATACCTTGGAGGTAGGAGAAGCCGGTCTAAAGTTGGGAAGCGGGACCAAGCCAACGCCGCTCGTGGCACATTGGGGTAGCAGAGAGGGAAAGTCGAAGGATCTGCGCGTGGCCTCGAGGAGAAAAACGGGGCGAAGGCAGGTCTCCCCAGGAGGGAGCAGAGACCTCTTGCTGCTTTAGGGTGGGCATACCAAAGCAGACACCTTCGCCCACTGTTTATTTAACCAAGGAAGATAACGCTCAACAAGTGGTAGAAAACCTAGGCAGCAACTACGCGAAAATCATGGGGTTTGACGGGGTGAAACCGGTCGGAATCCAAGAAGGTGATACCGCTCCAAATCGCAGAACAACAGTGATAGAGGCGCTCAATCACACACAGCAAAAGACGACATTCTTATAGAGATAGAGCGACTTTCGGTTGGGAAATTTCTCTTATGGCGGAGGGGGCGAGATTTGAACTCGCGGACCCCTTGCGAGGTCTCCGGTTTTCAAGACCGGCACGTTCGGCCGCTCCGTCACCCCTCCGTGAATGGGCATTGTACGTAATTTCAGGAAGATCGCAAGCATGCTTTCCTGGGGTTTGTTAAGAGCCTGGCGTGTGTGGGGGATTCGCTGTTTCTGGATCAGGTGCCGGTGGTCGTATGTGAGAATTGTTCTTGTTGCCTGAGCAGAATCATGCCGGCTCGAGCCAAGCGTAGAATCCTTTCCGCGATCGCCTTACAACCCGCTCACGAAATACGCGCCTTTCGCGACATGCGTCGCTGGACCGGTCCCGTCGGCCGGTACGCACCACAGGTCGGGCTCGTTTACGGGGCCTCGCTGAAAGCAAATGAACGAACCGGCTGCTTGGTTGCTGCTATCCGACGAGTCAGTCGTCAGTTGAATCAGTCCGCTGCCGTCTGCTTTGACGCTCCAGAGCCCGTTCTGGCGCTTGATGATCATACGGTCTTGGACGAACCACGAAACAAACTCGTCGGCAGACAGGGCCAGGATCGGCGTCTCAGATCCTCCGGTAACGGGAAGGCTATAGAGCGTATCTACGCTGCCGCCGCTTCGGCGTATCACGACCTGCGAGCCGATCGCGCCCTGCACATGTTCAGATTCCGGCGATGTGGCGAGCGGGACGGTTCCGCTTCCATCGACGAGCACGCTGTAGACATCGCACGGTCCCGCTACCGGCCTGGTGTCCTGCGGATCAGGATTTGGAACGAGCGGGCACCGATGATAGACGATGCGCTGGCCGACGACGGCGCCAATGAAATCATAGTCAGAGTCTTGTGTGAGCGAGATCACGGACCCTCCTGTGACCGGAACCGCGATTAAATTTTGAATGTTCTGTTGGCTCAACGTTTTGTTCATGACCACGATATCCCCGATCGCCTCGATCGGTGTGAGAAATGTCGCGGGGGGTGAGCCGGGAGGAATGTCGGCGATGGTTCGTACGTCTGTTCCGTCCACCAAGACACTGAAGACGCTGCCGCCGTTGCCTTGTTCGATACGTTCGAAGATGGCGCGATCGCCGACGTGCAATCGGTAGAGGGCGTTCTCGCTGGTGATGAGCGTCTGTGTGGCATTATCAAGGCGCACGCCCCGCATCGTACTGCTCACATAGGCGTTGTTGGCATAGACGGCACGTTCATACACCACCCACGGTCCGAAGACGCCTCGAACGATCTCGGCATCCGCGGTGGTCACTACCGCCCGTTTCCCCGTACCATTCGTCTGCACTTGCCAGATATCCTCGAGCCCGAAATTGGCCAGAGCGGGATCGGGCGGCGCGATCACGTGGTAGACGACGGTCGAACCGGTGA
This sequence comes from Nitrospira sp., assembly GCA_035760745.1. Lineage (GTDB taxonomy): Bacteria > Nitrospirota > Nitrospiria > Nitrospirales > Nitrospiraceae > Nitrospira_C. Next base: position 3,853 of record DASTSI010000049.1, read on the forward strand.
CTGTGATGCCAAAGGGGTCAAACCCGGGTGCATCTTCCAGAACCGTGGTCGCGCTGCCATCGGTCTGGCTGCGGAAGAGCGCCGTGTCCGTTCGCCAGAGCACACCGGCAGGCGCAGGCGGAGATGGTGTGCCGGCTGCCTGACCGGAAGGGGAGTCGGGTGCACCGGCTGCACTGCAACCGGCGAAGATGAGCAAAAGAAGGGCCCCTAAAAACTTCCGTTTATGACGAGCGTCGCCTGCCGTACGCATGCCTTCATCCTCATTCTTCTGAACATAGCCGGGGCGAGCAACAACGCTGAGCCGCAAAATCACGTTAGCATTTTGGACGACGCAGGTATCCCCTACGGAAGAGGGTGGTGAAAAACCAGCGCCGAGCGGCAACCTTGCTGAGGCGCCGAGCGACGGAAGGCCACTCATCGAACGCCGTGGATGAGATTCGGGAGGGGCGAGGACCAAGGACGACGACTCAAGGCGGGAACAACAGAGCGAGGAGCGAATGGTAACTCGTGGCGCAAGGTGGAATGTTGCACCGACGGTCACACTTCTACTTCGTGATTCGTTGCATGCCCCCCATGTACGGCTGCAAGACTTCCGGGATGAGGACGGATCCGTCCGGTTGCTGATAGTTCTCCAGTATCGCAACCAACGTACGCCCAATCGCCAAGCCGGATCCGTTCAACGTGTGGACGAACTCGGCCTTCGCGTCCTTCTTGCCGCCCTGGGCCTTGTATCGGATGCCGGCTCTCCGTGCTTGAAAGGCCTCAAAATTACTGCAGGACGAAATTTCGCGGAACTGGCCTTGGGATGGAAGCCATACCTCCAGATCAAATGTTTTGGCGGCAGCGAAGCCTAGATCGCCGGTGCAGAGCGCCATAACGCGATAGTGAAGCCCAAGTTCTTGCAGGACGGCTTCCGCATGTCCCGTCAACCGGCCGAGTTCCTCGTAGGAGGCCTCCGGCGTCGTGAACGAGACCAGTTCAACTTTGTTGAACTGGTGCAAGCGGATGAGACCCTTGGTGTCCTTTCCATAGGACCCGGCTTCCCGCCTGAAACAGGGCGTGTAGGACGTGTACCGGATCGGGAGCGCGCTCTCGCTGAGAATTTCTTCTCGGTGGAGATTCGTCACCGGCACCTCGGCGGTCGGAATCAGGAAGTAGTCTTCGTCACGAAGCCGGAACAGATCGTCCTCGAATTTCGGGAGTTGTCCCGTGCCGGTCATGGCCGCGCGGTTGACCAGAACCGGGGGCAGGACCTCGCGGTAGCCGTGCCGCGTCGTATGGAGATCCAGCATGAAATTGATCAGCGCTCGCTCGAGCCGGGCTCCGGCCCCGGTCAGGACTGCGAACCGGCTGCCCGCGATCTTCGCGGCGCGGTCGAAATCAAGGATGCCGAGCGACTCACCGAGTTCCCAATGGCTCTTGGCCCCCGCCGGCATGTGAGGAGGCTCGCCGACGCGGCGCACTTCGACGTTCTCGCTCGAATCGCTTCCGATGGGGACCGTGGCATCGGGAAGATTCGGAATTCGGAGCGCGAGATCCGCGAGCGAGGATTCGACTGCCCGGAGCCCGGTCTCGGCTTCGGCAATGCGGTCTCCGACGGTCTTCATGGCGGCGACAGCCGCTTCGGCCGGCTGTTTCTCGCGCTTCAGCCTGGCGACCTCCTCCGAACCCTTCTTCAATTCGTGCCGCAATTCTTCGACCCGCATGGTCGCCGTGCGACGCTCTTCCAGCAGCTTGCGGAGGTCGTCCCATGGCACGTCTCGGCCTCGCGCGCCGAGCCACTCACGGATCTGCTCGAAATGGTCCCGAAGTTGACGCAAGTCATGCATAGCGGTCACCGACGAAAGGAATGCGAATCTAGCATCGAGGTGAGGGCGAGTCAATGAAAGGCCGGGCGGTCTTGACAGCATGTTCTTGGGAGGAGACGATGTCGCATGCGCCTCATCGCGAACCCGCCGAATCCCTTCCACTCGCAGAGCCGTGAATGGCTCGAGCCTCCTCCGCCCGTGAGGGTGGAGCTCTACGACGATGCCACCCGGGACATTTTGAGCCGCAACGACAGCCCCGATTTGCCGTTCCGATGGAGCCTGAATCCGTATCGCGGGTGCTTTCATGCCTGCGCCTATTGCTATGCCAGACCGACCCACGAGTACTGGGGCTTCGGGGCCGGAACGGATTTCGAGTCCAAGCTCATCGTCAAGCGCAATGCGCCCGAGCTGCTCCGCCAGCGCTTCGATCGCCCGTCGTGGACCGGCGATCTGATCGTCTTTTCGGGGAACACCGACTGCTATCAGCCGGTGGAGGCTTCGTTCCGGTTGACTCGAGCGTGCTTGAAGGTCTGCGCCGAATATCGAAATCCCGTCGCCGTCATCACGAAGGGCGCCTTGGTGCTGCGCGATACGGACCTGCTGGAGAAATTGCGGCGCGACGCCTGGGTGCAGGTGTACTTCAGCATCCCGTTCGCCGACGACCTCGTGGCGCGCAAGGTGGAGCCGCACGCGCCCTCGAGTCAAAAGCGCTTCGAGGCGATGGCCGAGCTGAGCAAGGCCGGCATCCCGACCGGCATTTCCATCTCTCCCATCATCCCGGGATTGAACGACGAGGACATTCCGGAATTGTTGCAGCGCGCAAAGGAAGCGGGAGCGAGCGAATCGATGGCTACGCTGTTGCGGCTGTCAGGCCCGGTCGAGGACGTGTTTTTGGCCCGGATGACCGAGGCGTTTCCCGACCGTATCGCGAAGATCAGGCATCGAATTCAGGAAGTGCGCGGAGGCGCGATGACCAACGGCGCGTTCTTCGCCCGCCACCACGGCACGGGACCGTACTGGAACATGGTGGAGCAATTGTACACGGTCGCCAAACGAAAGGCCGGGTTTTCGTCATCCGAGTCCGACTCCATCCCTCGAACGTTTCGCCGCGCCGAACCCGAACAGACGCATCTTTTCGAGAATCCGACGGAGATCCCCCATGAAGCACAATGAAGGTTTCCTCAAATTGGTCGATGCAGCCCGCGAGAAGGTCAAGACCTGTACGGTCTGCGAGGCCAAAGCGCGGATCGATCGGGGTGAAGTCTCGCACTTTGTCGACGTGCGAGAGGATCGGGAATTCGAGCAAGGGCACGCCCGAGGGGCACGCCACCTGGGGAAGGGGGTCATTGAACGGGACATCGAAACCGCGATACCGGACAAGACTGCTGCGATTCTGCTCTATTGCGGCGGAGGTTATCGCTCGGTCCTGGCGGCCGATGCCTTGCAGCGCATGGGATACACGAACGTCGTGTCGATGGACGGGGGAATTAAGGCTTGGAAGGAAGCCGGATACCCGATGGAGCCATGACGGGACCTCGAGGCGGTCCCGTCATGCTCAACCTTCTCACTTGCTGTTGACGCGGTCGAATTCCTTGATGACTTGATCCGTGATATCGATGGTATCTTTGTTATAGATCACGATCTTGATGGTCTGCTCGCTCCCCTTGTCCACCACAAGGGAATAGCCGCCCTTCTCCGCGACGGTTTGGGTCGCGGCCGCAATCTTCTTCATGTACTCGTCCACGAGCTCTTTCTGCTTGCCCTGCAGTTCCTGATTAAATTCCTGCGCCCGCTTCTGGTAATCCTGGATCTTCGCACGGAATTGCGTCTCTTTATCCTTTTTTTCCGCTTCGCTCATTTTGGACGCGGACTCCTTGAGCGTCTTTTCGGTATTCCGAAGATCCTCTTCGTCCCGGGACAAGAGCTTCTGCCGAGTCGAGACGTACTCCTTGAGCCCATCAAGCGCCTTCTTGCCCGCCTTGGATTTTTCGAGGACGCTTTGCGGGTCGATGACGGCCATCTTGAAGGCTTCGGCAGCCTGGACACCGAGCGCCTGTGCGGAAAAGACCACGACGGCCACACAGAGTGCGAAGAGGGTCCGCCGGCTGGAAACGATCATTTCGTGCATACGGAAACTCCTTCAGAGGTGAATAGCGCGCCGAGTCGATCGGCGAGAATAGCGGGGGAGGCGCGGCCTGTCAAGGGATCGAAATCGCCCTACGCGAAGAAGCGGGAGGTGTCGAGCTTGTACTCCGTATTGTCGATCAGGCGGATGATGCTGTTGCGGTAGGCT
>DASTSI010000050.1:0-2628 GCA_035760745.1 Nitrospira sp.
CGGCGCATGGTCCCGCGTTCGATCATTCTCTGTGTCAGCCTGTTGGCAGCCTCTGTCAGCGTCCCGCCGCTTGCGGCAGCGGAACACGTCGTGGAACTGCCCGTCTTGGCCGCCATTCGCGAGAACGACAAGGGCGTCTTCGAGCTTCTAGTGATGAGATGGGACAAGAAATCGACTCCCGCCCCTCCGCAGCTTCAATGGACCGTCGGCGGAGTCCGGTTCGGGAACGCCCACCTGGGCGCGATGGCTCAAGCCTTTCAGTACGCGATGCAGCGGACGCCTATGATTGCGCACAGCGGAACCATTTCGGTGCAGGGTATCACATACCAACCGACTGGAAGCGACGGCCCCAGCGGCGGCGCGGCCATGGCGGTGGGATTCATCGCGCTCTTCAAGGGCGACCGGATCCAACGCGGCGTCGCCATGACGGGGACGCTCGAAGCCGAGGGACGCATTGGTTTCGTGGGAGGCATACCGGATAAAATCCGGGCGGCGAAACGGGAGGGATGCCACACGGTGCTCGTTCCTCGAGGCCAGATCTATGATGCGCGGTGGAATTTAAATGAACTAGCCTTCGAGCTCAACGTGGCGGTGAAGGAAGTGGAGACCATCGATGAAGCCTATGAGATCATGACAGGCAACCGACTCTAGCATCCCAGCCCTCACCCGCGCCCGACTCCCTCTGCGATTCCGTTTGCGATCGCCTCATACTCCTCCTGAGACAGGCGATGCATCCCGAGCGACAGACGCCGCGTGAGCTCGGCCTGATCGGGAATGTTCAACGCCCGCATCAAAAGCGCCTGGCTGGCCGGTACCGACCAGGACCACCGCCGGATATCGTCGATCTTCACGAAGCCGAAGCGGGCCTCCGTTCGCAATTCGTCTTTCACGAATTCGTCAAGGACTGAAAAGTCCTGCACGGGGGGAATGAGGCGGAATTCCGCGCACAGGCCTTCCTTCAGCACATAGAGGAGGCCTCGCGATCCCGTTTCCAAGTAGGTGTGCAGATTGGATCTAATCAAGGCGGTGCAGAGTCCCCACAGGCCTCGGGACAGTTGCAAATCCGCACTCTCCCGAGAGCTTCGTTCCCGCAGGGCGGCGGCGATGAAGAGAAAATGACTCACGGCGTCGTCCTCGGCGCCCGGCCGGACCGGTGGAGCGAGTACAAGCCGCCGGTCCGGCTTCGGGCGCCAAGCCGGACGCGCACTCAGATGCAGCGCTGACTGAAGGGATTAGTGCGTGCGGTAGTCGTCGGAATCGTCCAAGAGATCTTCAGATTTTTCCAGGTAGTCGACGTCCTCTTCGTCGTCGTCGAGCGTAAGATCCTCCTCCATATCTTCATCGATCTCACCCTCGCTGCCGATAGCGATCTCATCCTCGCCGATCTCTTCGTCTTCGAGATCTGCTTCTTTCGGCTCCGCCGGAGGAGCGATCTTTGCCGCAGTCTTCTTCGGTTCTTCCTCGGGAGTGGGCTTCACCGTCTTCTTTGCCGGCGCCGGACTCTTCTTCTTGCTCTTGGCGGACACTTTCGCCTTGGCGGAAGCAGATTTTTTCTTTGCCGGTTTCTTGGCCGGTTTTTTCGAGGCCGCCGCTCTCGATCGCTTCGCAGGTTTCTTGGCTGCCCGTTTCTTCGTCTTCGCCATTGATGACTCCTCTCTCATCCACACAGCGATGGATGACCGGCACGGTTTCCATCTAGCATGAAGTCCCCGTTTGTTGCAACGCTTTCATTGACGGGAAGCGCCTGCCGTTTTCAACGCCGCCACGCACGGCGCGCCGGCGATCAGGGATCGACCCAGACGGAGATCACCGCCGGTCGGCTTTGCGCGCCCTTGACGACATCCGGACCTGCCATATCGGTGACAGTCAGCGAGAACTGGAACAACTTCGGCTCGGAGACCTTCGGCGCCACAAATGTCGCTTTCACCTCGTGCACGTTCGTCAGCAAGACACGGCGCCCCCTCAGCTGTCTCCATTCATACCGAAGGGGGTCCCCGTCGGGGTCGCGGCTTTTCAACCCGTCCAAGACGACCACACTTCCGGATTTCGCGCGCAACTCCTTCTCAACCTGCGCGATGGGCGCCTGGTTCGGTGAGTCGTCGGCATCCACCGTCACGTCGAGCACGCCGAATGTGCCGCGATTTTCGATACGAACTTGCGCCCGCCCGTTCCCCTCGACCCGCACGATTCCCGCTTCGTCGACGGAGATCACGGCCTCATTCGAAGAGCGGAAGCGGCTTCCAGAATTTGGTCCCCACAGGGGCCGGACGACATCGTCTTCGAATTGTCCCAGGGCCGGGACGGGGATGAGCTTTCCAAGGGTGTCGAGACGCCACGGCCGCTCGGTTGCGAAATCAATGGAGAGCAATCCCGCCTCCGGCTCGACGGTCACCAAGACTTCATCGAACTCCTCATCGGTCCCTAGCCGGCCTCGGGCAACTTCTCCCACTGCTAATAAACGCATGGTACCCAGGGCATCCTTGGGAACCCTCACGGAGCCGATGAATCCGGATCGGCCATCTCCCGGGAAAAATTCCGCCGGCGAGCCCTGATGCCCGGCCAACGGCTCTTCGTCCAACCGATACCAATAGTATTGCATCCCGCGGAGGCTTGCGTCCTTTCCCAATT
>DASTSI010000051.1:0-6323 GCA_035760745.1 Nitrospira sp.
CCGGTTTGAAGCTTATCTCGCCGAACGGCCGTCTGCTGAAGAAGGCCGTGGGTGGCTACACAAGCTTGGCTTCGAACGCATCGTCGTACACGACTATCCCTTGGAAGTCGCCGCGGGTTATGGACGCGCGCTTTTGCACGATCCATTGCTGCGCGGAGGCTTTCTCGACGACGTGTATGAGTGTTTTGACGATTCCCAACTCGCCGATGAGGTAATGACCGCCGTATCGGAAGACGTGCCGAGCTTCACGCCTTTGATAGCTCAGCGGTGCGTGCTATCCGGATGGAAACCAAAATCATTAACGGATTGAGCAACCGTTAACAACGCCCCATGTGATCACGAGCCGCGGTCATATTCTCCAACGTCTTTCAGAGCGCGAGCGTGACGAATCGGCCGACTCCAGTGTCCGCGGCGATTGTGCCCACATACCGTTGCACGTGCGGGTGCTCTTGCTGGAGTTATCGAAACTCCTGACTTGGGTAGATCGGTTGATCAGAGAATAGCTCGTTTCTCTGACAACCGCATATATGGGTTCATCTCACCAAATACAGCCTTCTTGTGTTGCATAAGCGGTCGGGTGCGACTACATTCGCCGCATGGCGCTCAAACGGATGGACAACGTAGGAATCGTCGTCGAGGACCTCGGAGCGACGATTGAGTTCTTTCGCGAGCTCGGCCTCGAGCTCGAAGGGCGGGCCATGATCGAAGGAGCATGGGCCGGACGGGTCACTGGACTGCGCGATCAGCGCGTCGAGATTGCGATGATGCGCACGCCGGACGGCCACGGCCGGCTCGAACTCTCCCGCTTCCTCACGCCGCCTCCCGTCGCGGACCACCGCAATGCCCCGGTGAACGCGCTAGGCTACCTCCGCGTCATGTTCACCGTGGACCACATCGACGCGACGCTTGAACGGCTCCGCAAGTGCGGCGCGCAGCTCGTCGGTGAAGTCGTGCAGTATCACGACGCGTATCGCCTCTGTTATATCCGCGGGCCTGAAGGGCTGCTCATCGGACTCGCCCAAGAACTGAGCTGAGCGCGCGACGATTCACAGCCAGCGCGTGTGCGGTGCGAGATGCGCGTCTCCGCCTTGTTCCTGCGTTGCCTTCGAAACTAGAGGCTCTCCCAGTAGTGTCGTAGCCGAATCGGCGTACAAGTTCCATGCTCTGCGAGCACCTTATGCCGATCATTCACACCGACGGGATTGCGCTGCGTTATCGAGAGTTGGGAAGCGCGGAGAAGCTTCCGATGGTGTTTGCCCACTCCCTGCTATGGGGTGGAGATTCCTTCAACGAGCTGTTGAGAGAGCTTGCGAAAGATTTTCACCTTGTCATACCCGATATCCATGGGCACGGTGCCAGTGGATATCAGGACGGGATGACACTCGAGCAGATGACCGAAGACTTGTATCTCATGTTGAGAAAAATGCGCTTCGAAACCATTGTCTGGTTCGGCTGTTCCATCGGTGGAATGATGGGCATGCGTCTGGCGCTTGCACATCCTGAAGTCCTTGATGCGCTCATACTCTTATCAACGAATGCCAGGCTGGATCCACCGGAGGTGAAGGAGGCGACGCTGCACTTGTGGAAATTGTTTCGTGACGGGCATCGGGAGGACATTGCCGATGCGGCGATGACATTCTTCTTTTCCTCCCGAACGTATCAAGAGCGGCCCGACCTCGTTGCACAATATCGAGCCGAGCTCGTCGGCATGAGGCAGGCCCACGGAATGTTCGCGGCGGCTCTCGCAGCCTTCGATCGGTCGGACATCGGTAACGACATTGGCAGGATCAAGACTCGGACGCTCGTCATGACGGGGCGGGAGGATCCGGCGGCGACGCCTGCCCACGCGGAGTTTATGGCTACGCACATTCCACACGCACAGTGGAAGATTATTGAAGACACGAGTCACCTGGCGGGAATTGAAAAACCGCTCGAGATTGCAAGGGTGGTCCGGGATTTTCTAGCCGAGAACGTGGCCTAATTGCTGAAGCGCGCAAGCGACGGAGCGATCAAGATGGGACGCGAGCGGTTCGTCGGTCCGTTTATGTGGCAGGTCGTTTCACGCCGAGCCAGTAAACCAATCCTCCAATCCCGCCAAGGATGAAGCCCAGAGGACCTGTGATGAAAATGCCGAGCAGCGGGCCTTGGTTCGCCTCCGGGGCGAACAGGATGGGGCCGAAGAATCCACCGCAGAAGCCGATCGCACCCACGATCATGGCGCCAGACACGATGTTTGAAACCAACCCATCCGGCATGGATCCCATGTGTCGCCATGTGTGGCGGGCGAGACCGAGGGCACAGAGAAGCGACACGATGCTCGCCACCCCATTCTGATAGAGGAAAGGGAAAAACGCGAAAGGGACCCAGTAGACGAAATAGTAGGTGGCGAGAAATACCAAACACGAAGCACAAAGCCGGAGCGCAGTTCTCATCTGGCAAGGCTCATCAGTGGCTCAAACCGTCGTCCATGCCGAGATACTAGCGCCGTGTGGTCTAGAAACAGAGAAAATTATATTTTCGAAGCGCGGAGTCTGTCGCGGGGTGGGTGTGCGATGAACGGTGAGGCGCAGGAAGGGGAGATCGTGAGTCCTGCCACGCGCCGCAGAATGGTCTCCCACGCGTCTGTTGCTTCCGCAGAACTCGATTTAGTAGTTGCGTCGGCGTATGCTTTCACTCGTGAACAATGGATGGTGCGAAAACCATTGGATGTGGAGCCCCATGACCTTTCTAACTTTTTGGCTTCTCGTGGTTGCCTTGTTGATCATGCCCGAAACGGGATGGACTGAGACTCAGTTTGGAATACCCAAAGACGATCAGGGCACGCGAATTTTCAATGCGTCGGAGCATCCGTTTTATAGTGGGGAATTCCGTCTCAAAGGCGGCCGCGCCACACTCGTCGGCACTATAGAAGATGTCTCACCCTGGGATCATCTCGACTATATGGGAAAGCGCCTCACGCCGGTAATGGGAACCATTGAGATCGACGTCAACGAGGTGACCAATACAGGACAGGTGCTCGCCGAATTTGTCGAGAACACTGACCGGTATCGTATCGTCTTTGACCGTTATGGTGCCAAGTCAGCCTTTCAGAATGGAGGGATAGCCACCAGAGTATATGAGCACGGTGACTCTGGGAACGGTGACCCCCTGTATCCGAAAACGTGGCTCTACCTGGCTGGCTGGGGAACAGCGACAATGTGGAAGAACGATCAAGTCCTGTATAAGGACTACGATGCACACTTTATGGTAATGGAACGATCCCGTGATTCAAAAACTCATGAAGTTCATTATCCGGTCAAAAGAACATTACCGGGAGGAGAAACCGATCCGGCCGGAATGGAAATAGACTTATGGGTTCGGTCGAAAGAACAAAATACGAAAAATATTCCGCCGTATGAGACCTTTGTCCATCTATTCTGGGAAGAGGTCACTTGGCGCTAGCCAAACATGGACAGGGTCCATCGCGGGGTGTGGTGTGATGAGCGGTGAAGGGCGGGGGAGCTAAAGAGGCGGGGGCCCACCATTCATTTGATTCGCGACGGCGGTTCATCGCCCCGGCGGCGTGCCGAAGGTCAACGGCCGAGTTCCGTCATGGGGAGGCGCAGTCTATCAACGGCATTGCATACGGAATTGTTTGATCGTTAAATCACCGGCAGCTCACGAGGGCTCATATCGGCACCCTGAATGCGCAGCCGCTCCGCTCGCGAAGCTTCGATAACCTGGTGGAGCATTTCATCGGTGAGATGAGTGAACTGTGCGGCCATATCTTTCATCTCTGCGTGCTCAACGGCACGCGACAGGACCTCCGCTTTCGTTGCGCCTTTCTTCTGCCCGAGGAATGGTTTGAGAATCAGGTAGAGGACGTCCCGCACCGGCATGTACCTGAGAAACCGCCGCAATAGCTTAAAGGTCTGAATGGGGTAACGAGTGAGTTTGTACAGGAAGAGCCGTTTAAGGCCATTTTGCCGCACACGATTAATGATCTCACCGGACAAGCAAGTCGGATCGATTTCGGAACACTTAAAATATTTGTACCAGTCCGCCGCCTCATTGACGAGGGCGCGTTTCACGTACTCTTGCCACAGCGGCGTTCCCCGATAGACGCATAGCCGGTTGAAACCGAACGTATCAAGCGGGAGTTCGGCCGCGAAGTCGAAGGTGGCGTTCAGGTCCTCAATCGTTTCGTCGGGATTGCCGACTGTAAAAAACCCGTGCACGATTTCGATGCCCGCCCGTTTGGCATTGCCCACCGCGGTTCGCACTTCTTCAAGCGTTTGTTCCTTGTTCAGCCGATCCAAAATCTTCTGACTTCCGCTTTCTATGCCGAACATGACCGTCCGGCAATTGGCCTGCGCCATGGCCGGAAACAAATGCTGGGCGACCGAATCCACGCGACCTTCAATTCCCCACTGGATCTTCAGACCCTCGTTCGCGATGCCGGAGCAGATGGCCTCAATGCGTTTTGGCTGAAGGAGGAAATGATCGTCGACAAAGTACACCGATCCGTACCCCAGTGACTCCAGGTGCTTCAATTCCGCCACGACATGCTGAGCACTTCGAGCGCGCCATTTGCCTTCATTGAAGATGGGGATGTCGCAGAAGACACAGGGCCATGGGCACCCTCGGGATGTCTGCATCGTGGTGAAGCGTTCCATGGACAGCACAGCCGGGACGTCGAGGGGCATCGACTCGATAAAATCCAATTTGAGACTTTCCCGGTCGGGAAAGGGCCATTGATCGAGGTGGCGTTCGATGGGTCGCATGGGATTCTGGTGGACCTTGCCATCCTTCATCCAGGTCAAGCCGGCAACCTCTTCCGGATGATTCAATCCGGCCAGTAAATCCAGGATCAACTGCTCTCCATCGCCTCGACATACGAAATCGATTTCCGGGCATTGCAGTTTCACGAGCGGCGCATTGAGACTGGCGAAGACGCCTCCAAACGCCAACTTTACATGTGCATTTGCGGCACGAATTTGCCTGGCAAGAATTTTGGCGTAAGGATAGCTGGTGGTACTCAAAAAACTCAGGCCCACCAAATCGGGGTGCTCTCGATTGATTTGCTCGACGATGGTTTCGTTGGGGGTGTCCGGGTTGGCCTGGTCGAACATGATGCATTCATGTCCGGCCTGCTTCAGAACTGCCGAGAGCGACATGATCCCGATGGGTGGAAATCCCATCACGCGAAGATTGCCATTGGGGGCACGGGTCTTCGCGGGAAGCGCGTAGAACTGAGGGTCGCGAACGTGGATCAGAAAGATGCGCAGACAGACTCCATGTTCGACTTCCTACCGGGTTGAACCTGCAACGATCGAGGAGTGCAGGGTTGAAGCGTAGATCAGGTCGCGTGGATTTGAGTGCACCATAGCACAGCATGGCTGAGGTGCAAAGGAAATTAACGTGAGGACCAGGCAACTATTGCGGCTGCCAGGGGTCCCTTTCGGGAACCTTGCCGTTTGGATGCCCATACGTGGCACGCCGCCACTGTGCTGGTCTACCGCGAGGCCAAGGAGGACAGGAGGTGAGTCATCGAATCGATGAGAAGGGGAGGTGAGAATAAGCGCCCCCAATCTCATTGGTCTAGCATCTCTTTAGCGTGCGTATGCTTCTAGCCTCGATAAGTGAATGGCTGTATGGCCGCAGATGCAGGCATCCGACTCGAGTTTTCGGACAGGCGCGCAGCCCTGACCTCGCTTGCCGACACAATGATGTGCTGGCGGACATTGGGTCACGCGTGTGGCCGCTCGACTCCATCATATTCCAGTCGAGATCCACAGGCTGCTTCCGCAACCCACCCTCACAACGGTCGAAGCAGAAACAATAAAATCGCATTTCTTGCTGCCGCGAGGACGTTTATTGGAAGTTATCTCGGAGGCGGGCCGGACTCCACACGTCCGGGACGGCGGTGCGTTGACTACCGTTGTCTCAACGCATGGGTACTCGTATCCCCAGCTGTATCTTGTTCGGGAAAATGATGATTATAGTCGCTTCGACCGATTCCACGTAAACGTCGCGGATGACGGCACGGGTGTGGACGAAATATTGCAACTCCTTTCGGGCAGTGGCATTGTGATTTTGCAGCGCTTGCGTAATGCCACCGTCTTGACGCTTCGTCTTGATTGCCCAGGCTGGTTAGTGACGTACAATGGTGGCAATCCGCACATCGGGAGTCTCAGCCAGGCACAGGTCGGGACAAAGGTACTCGTCCAGACATCGGGCCACCTGTGTGGAAGATGAGATATGAACAGGATACCAGCCTCTGATCTCCATGCCGTCCTCATGAGCCGACTCATGGCGTCGGTGTTCTCCGAAGCTTAGAAAAG